>QHBR01000204.1 GCA_003244015.1 Hyphomicrobiales bacterium
GACGAGCCTTTTACCGCGATCGACTCCAAAACCGTCGCCGATCTTATTTCCGTCGTGTCGGCGTGGCACGCGGAACACCGCACCGTGCTCGCCGTCTTGCACGATCTCGATCTCGTGCGGGAGTATTTCCCGCAAACCCTCTTGCTCGCGCGGGAAGAAATCGCCAAGGGAAACACCGATGCCGTGCTTACCCCGGAAAATCTCTCGAAGGCGCGCTCCATGATCGAGGCGTTCGACCGGCAGGCGCACGCCTGCGCGCGGGCGGCATGAAGGGTTACAAGCGTTGTCCGCAGTTGGTTTTCTCTTGATTTCTGCACAGCGAGGCGGCGTGCCAACTTCGACGGAAGATCATGTCGGTTGATCGTAGATCATGATCCAGTTGTTAAAATGACAGCCCGCTTCGCCGATCGCCGCCTCATTGACAACCTTAGGGTCCAGACTCAATCACTTTCCGTGTTTGATAGATCGCGTTTGGGTCTGCAAAAGGCGGAGTCAATCGCGGCCCTTCTTGGTGGACACTCACCGCCGTCAATCTTATACTTGCGGCGCAGATACCGTTCCCCAAGCGGGAGTCTCGGCATCAAGTAGAGTGGCCAGCATGGGAACTTCGCTCGCAGGCAAAGTTGCATTGGTTGCTGGAGCAACCAGAGGAGCGGGACGCGGGGTAGCCGTGCAATTGGGTGCGGCCGGAGCGACCGTCTACGTCACCGGGCGAACGACATACTCTCAGCGATCGGAAATGAACCGGCCAGAGACAATCGAAAAGACCGCAGCCCTCGTGGATAAGGCCGGAGGCCGCGGTATCGCGGTGCAGGTAGACCATCTCGTCCCCGAAGAGGTTCACGCGCTCGTGACTCGCATCGAACGCGAACAGGGTGGCCTTCATGTTCTCGTGAACGACATCTGGGGCGCTACCAAGATGGAGTGGAACAGGTCGGTCTGGGAATCTGACTTGGACTATGGGCTGCGCACCCTGCGCTTGGCGGTGGACACGCACGCCATCACCAGCCACTTCGCGCTACCGCTGCTCATCAAGACGCCAGGCGGACTGGTTGTGGAGGTGACTGACGGAACGGATGAATACAACGCGACCAACTACCGGGTCTCCTTCTTCTACGACCTTGCCAAGGCGTCGGTGAATCGAATGGCGTTCGCACTGGCGTACGAGTTGAAGCAATTAGGCGCGACGGCCGTATCACTGACCCCGGGTTGGCTGCGATCAGAGGTCATGCTCGATAATTATGGCGCCACCGAATCAAATTGGCGTGACGCGACAAAGCGCTCGCCTCACTTCGCTATTTCCGAGAGTCCAGCGTTCGTCGGCCGGGCGGTAGCGGCGCTCGCGCAAGGTCCCAACGTGTCGCGCTGGAACGGAAAGTCGCTGTCCAGCGGACAGCTGGCGAAGGTCTATGGCTTCACCGATCTCGACGGCAGCCAGCCCGATGCCTGGAGGTACATCGTCGAAGTTCAGGACGCAGGCAAACCCGCCGACGTGACCGGCTATCGCTAACACCTGCAGCGATGCTGATGCCTGAAATCAACGGCCTTTCGGCTTTGCATAAGTCTTAAATTATGAGCGCTCACTTGCATTTGCATGATCTCTTGATCGCGCCTTTTGCCGAATTCGCGTTCATGCGCCGCGCGCTTGCCGGTTCCATCGCGCTCGCCATCGCTGGGCCGCCGCTCGGCGTGTTTTTAATTCTGCGCCGCATGGCGCTGACCGGCGATGCGATGGCCCATGCGATTTTACCGGGCGCGGCGCTCGGCTATCTCGCCGCGGGCCTGTCGCTTGGGCCAATGACGATCGGCGGCTTGGCGGCGGGGCTTATCGTCGCGGTCGGCTCGGGCGTCGTTGCCCGCACGACGATTCTGCGCGAGGATGCTTCGCTCGCAGCATTCTATCTGATCTCGCTCGCGCTCGGCGTCACCATCGTCTCCTTGCGCGGCTCGAACATCGATCTTTTGCACGTGCTCTTTGGCAGCGTGCTCGCGCTTAACGATGCGACCCTGATCCTGCTCGCGGGAATCGCGAGCGTGACGCTCGCCGCGCTCGCCGCTCTCTACCGGCCCCTGGTGCTAGAGACGGTCGATGCCTCGTTCCTCGCTTCGGTCAGCAAAAGCGGCGGCCCCGTGCAAATTATTTTTCTGGCGCTGGTCGTCTTGAACCTCGTCGGCGGATTTCACGCACTCGGAACCCTTCTTGCCGTCGGCATGATGATGCTGCCCGCGGCTTCGGCAAGGCTTATCACCCAAGACATGACCCTCATGATCGCGACCGCCGCGGCGCAGGGGATACTCGCGGGCTATGCCGGGCTCGTTGTCTCTTTTCACGCCGGTCTGCCATCCGGGCCGCTGATTATTCTAATGGCGGGACTCCTATATCTGCTGGCGCTTGTGTTCGGCCCGGCCGGCGGACTTCTGCGCCGCCTTAAGCCGGGGCGGCATTTGGAAGGCTGACCCCTCGGCATGCGGAGGATCTCCATGGCAAATTTGCGTTATGTTATAACTCTTATTATCGTTTGCGTGACCGCGGCGATCGCATGGCAGGCAAGGGCGCAAGCTCCCGAAAAGCTGCCGGTTGTCGCGACCTTTTCGATTCTCGCCGATTTCGCCCGCAACGTCGGCGGCGACCGGATCGAAGTCGCCGCGCTTGTTGGTCCCGATGGCGACACCCATGTTTACCAGCCAAAACCGGCGGATGCCAAAGAGCTCGGCGCGGCGCGGCTCATTTTGGTGAACGGCCTTGGCTTGGAGGGCTGGATCGACCGGCTCATCAAGGCTTCGGGCGCGAAGGCATCGGTTGTCGTCGCGACGAAAGGGATTAACCCGCAAAAGATGCACGAGGAGGGGCGCATCGGGCCGGACCCCCATGCTTGGCAATCGATCGCCAATGCCAAGATCTATGTTGCCAACATCCGCGACGGACTAATCGCCGCCGACCTCGGGGGAGAAGCTGCCTATCGCGCCAATGCGGATAACTATCTCGCCAAGCTCGATGCTCTCGACAAAGAAGTTTTGGCGGAAATCGCCAAAATTCCGCCCGGACGGCGGCATATTATCACGACGCACGATGCCTTCGGTTATTTCGGTACGGCCTATGGTTTCCGCTTTGTCGCGCCGGAGGGTATCTCGACCGAGACCGAGGCGAGCGCCCGCGACGTCGCCAAAATCATCCGCCAGATCAAGGCCCAAAAAATCCCGGCGGTGTTTCTCGAAAACGTGACCGACCCAAGGCTCGCGCGAAGCATCGCCAACGAATCCGGGGCAAAAATCGGCGGCACGCTTTATTCCGATGCGCTTTCGCCGCCAGACGGACCGGCTTCGACTTACATCGACATGATGCGCAATAACGTTAGGGAACTCTCCGCCGCGCTGGCGAACTAGTGGATCGACTCTAA
>QHBR01000001.1 GCA_003244015.1 Hyphomicrobiales bacterium
GTCAGCAGGGCGCGATTGGCCACCTTACGCGGGCTTTCGGGCCGGCCACGCCAGGCATAATACCCCGCCGGAGAGACGCCCATCGCATCGCACACGACGCGAATCGGGAACGTCTCGCGCTGATCCTCGATGAGGCGGAATTTCATCTCGGCGCTTCCGAGAAGATGCGCAGCGTTTTTTTAGAATCTCCCGCTCCATGCGCAGGCGCTCGTTCTCGCGCCGCAGACGGGCGTTTTCGGCCGCCAGATCCGCGCCGGCAGGCGGGATCGCCGCCTGCGTATTCGAGCGCCGCGTCGATCCCGCATTCCCCCGATCACCGGCATCCCGCCAGGAGCGCAGCATCGAAGCGGCAATCCCCAGCTCCCGGGCAATCTGGCTCAACGGCCGTCCACTGCTCGCCAGCAATCCTACTGACTCCCGCTTGAAATCATCCGTAAATTGACGACGCGACGTACCCATTAAACACCTTCCAGCTCCAATAGGAGCTTATCAAAGGTGTCCACCATTTCGAGGGAGGGTCACAATTGCTCTTCCATCTCGTTAGCCAGCTCTACGAACGCACCTCGGTCATCGTCACCACCAATCTCGCCTTCGGCGAATAGCCGAGCGTCTTCGGCGACGCCAAGATGACGACCGCGCTCCTCGACCGGCTCACGCATCATTGCGATATCGTCGAAACCGGCAACGAGAGCTGGCGCTTCAAAAACCGCGCCTGACGCTCAAGAAACACCGCTTCACGCCACCGCGCTCGTTCCTGTCTGACCTCGAAGGGGTCCTTTTTGGACGCCGATCCGGGGTCCCAATTGGATGCCGATTGACAGGCATCCCCCAAATGATGGGGGATTGGACGCTCATGTTGGCTCCATTTGGCCTTTTTGGCAAGACTAAGCGCCCACTTGTCACCGCCGCAAGGCGCGCGGAGACTTCGGGTGGGGATAGCGCGAGCAACGACCGACCGCTCGCGCGCAATCGGACGTCACGCTCCTTCTTCTGGCGGGTAGATCAGCGTCCCGTCCGCCTGCTTTTGAGCCCCTGGCGTCATGCTGGCTGCGTCGAGATGGCCCTGACCCAGGATATGCACCACTGGCTCGCCGACCGCGATAAGGTAGTCAGTGATGATCCGCCGGTAGCAGCGCCACCACACCGCTTCGGCACACATGAGCGCGCATGTGTGCCGACCTTCAATGATCGCAGCTCGGCCAGTCCCGTCCGGAACTCGGCGGTCATCGCGTAGTCGGCGAAATTGCGGAAACTGGGGTTCTCCCAGAACCCGTTGGGCGACGGTCCCGTACCCTTGCGATGCCCCCGCAGCCCGCCGAGCCTGCTGATGTGCCGGTAGCCGATGCTCGCGGTCCCAAGCGTATCCGGCAGCACGTCGGCATTGAACTGCGGGTTGGTTCGGGACCGCGGCACGGTGCGGACATCGATCACCGTGTCGGTGCCGGCTTCCCGTAGCAGCGAGACGAGCTCTTCGCCGTTCTCGTCGAGGGCCGATCGTGAACCACTGGTCACTCATCGAATCAGCTTCCTAAGGCAGGCACCGGCACTATTCGGTCCTGCCCCTCTTCGCCCGACGCCAGCGTCGCCGCCAAGGCATCGCCGACCGTCTCCAGCCAGACAAAGCGCAGCTTGTCGCGCGCACTCGGCGGGATGTCGTCCCAGTCCCGCCGATTGCGTGCGGGCAGCATCACCGTGGTGATCCCCGCCCGCGCAGCGGCCACCACTTTCTCGCGGATGCCGCCGACCGGAAGCACGACGCCGCGCAGGCTGATCTCCCGGTCATGGCGATCGCCGGATCGACTGCGCCGCCCGCCATCAGCGAGGCGAGTGACATGAACATCGCGACCCCCGCCGAGGGCCCGTCCTTCGGGATTGCTCCGGCCGGCACGTGCACATGGATGTCGCTGCGCTCGAACAACCCCGACTCGATCCCCAGCCCCGCCTCGCGCGACTTCAGCAAGCTCAACGCTGCCTGCGCGCTCTCCTTCATCACCTCGCCGAGCTGCCCGGTCAGGATCAGTTTTCCGCTGCCGGGCATCCGGCTGCTTTCGATGAAGAGGATGTCGCCGCCGGCCGGCGTCCAGGCCAGCCCCATGGCCACGCCCGGCATCGCGGCGCGGTCGGCCATCTCCGGCTCGAAGCGGCCCGCCCCCAGGATTGCCGCCAGGTCGCCCGGACCGATTCGTACCGGCTCGGCGTGGCCTTCGGCGAAGCGGGCGGCGACGCTGCGCAAGACCGCGCCGATCTCGCGTTCCAGATTGCGCACGCCGGCCTCGCGCGTGTAGCCGCGGATGATCGCGGCCAACGCCTCGTCGGTGATATCCGCCTGCGCCTCGGTCAGCCCGTTCCGTTGGCGCTGCCGAGGCGCCAGATAGCGCCGCGCGATGGCCAGCTTCTCCTCCTCGGTGTAACCCGACAGGGACACCACCTCCATGCGGTCGCGCAGAGGCGCGGGCACCGTGTCCATCTGGTTCGCCGTGGCGATGAACAGCACGGGACTAAGGTCGAACGGCACGCCGAGATAGGCGTCCCGGAAGGTGGAGTTCTGTTCCGGGTCCAACACTTCCAGCAGCGCCGACGAAGGGTCACCCTGGAAGCCGCCGGCGCCCAGCTTGTCGATCTCGTCCAGCATCATCACGCAGGCGCGCGAGCCGGCGCGGCGGATTGCCTGGATGATGTTGCCCGGCAGCGAGCCGATATAGGTGCGCCGGTGGCCCCGGATCTCCGCTTCGTCATGCACGCCGCCCAGGCTGACCCGCACGAACGGCCGCCCGGTGGCGCGGGCGATGGACTGGCCCAGCGAGGTCTTGCCCACCCCCGGTGGCCCCACGAAGCACAGGATCGGCCCGCGCCCGTCCGGGTTCAGCTTGCGCACTGCGAGAAACTCGACGATGCGGCGCTTAATCTTCTCCAACGCGTAGTGGTCCTCATCGAGCACGCGGCGCGCCTCGGCGATGTCGATGGACTCTTCCTCGCCCAGCTTCCACGGCAGTTCGGCGAGCCATTCAAGGTAGGTGCGGACCATACCGGATTCCGGTCCGCCCTCCGGCGTCCGCTCGAGCCGCCGCAGCTCACGCTGCGCCTGCCGCTCGACCTCCTCAGGCAACCTCGCTTCCTGCAGCGGCCGCCGCAGATCGGCCAACTCCGGTGAACCACCGTCGTCCTCGCCCAGCTCCTTCTGGATCTGCTTGAGCTGCTCGCGCAGCATGAACTCCCGCTGACGACCCTCCATGGTCTGACGGGTGCGGTTGCCGATGTCGGTGGACAGGCGCAGCACCTCCAGTCGATAGGCGAGGCGCAACAGCACGCTGTCCAGCCGCGCGCGCAGGTCGACGGTCTCGAGAATCGCCTGCTCTCGGCGGGGGTGAGATCGAGCAGACTGGTCACCAGATCGGCCAGCATCCCGGGCGGCTCCAGGTTCTGGACCGTCGCGACCAGCTCTGGCGGCGTCTGCTCGATCAAGCGCAGGGTCTCCAGCGCGCGTTCGCGAAGCTGATGCACGCGCGCCGCGATCTCTGTCCCGTCGGCTGCGGGTTCAGCGATCCGCTCGATTGTGACGGCCGGATAGGCAAGCTCTTCGACGCGCGTGATGTGCCTGACGCTGCCGACGCCCTGGACAATGAATGGCGTGATGGGCGCCGTCGCGGGCGGTGACGTACCGCAGGAGGCGGGCCTCCGTGCCGATCGGGTAGAGGTCGGCGAGGGTAGGCGCCTCCACGGACGGGTCGCGCTGCAGCACCACGGCCACATGCCCGCCGCCTCGCGCCACCTCCTGCAGAGCGCTCGCCGACGCCGGGTGCCCCGCGGAAATGGACATCACGACGCCAGGGAACAGCACGGTGTTGCTCGCGACCAGCACCAGCGTATCGTCCAGCCGTGTCGCGGCCTCCTTGGGCGATGAGTCCATCAGCTCAGCTTCCGCAGGATGACGGTGAGGCAGCCATCCGCCAGAGCGCTGCGGACAACCTCGTATGCCCCTGGCGGGAGCGCAACACGACGCTCGAAGCGTCCATGCGGCAGCTCCATACGAAGGATACGCGCAGGGGCATGCGCCGCCGGCAGACGGCGAATGCCGATCACCGCGATCTGCCCGCCGCCAATCAGCAGATCCACGTCAGCCGCGAGCACGCCGGGTAGGGCGACGACCAGGATCAGTCCTTCAGTGGTTTCCAACAGATCGACAGGCGGCTCCCAGCCGCGTGAAGCAGGGTGAAAAAATTCATGATGCAGGCGGTCGACACGCGCCAGAGCGGCAAGGGCGTCTACCCACATCAGCTCCGCTGCGGTTCGCGGCACGGTCCTTCCCTACTTCGAGCTGCGCCGTCGCGGCGGCGGCGAGCAGCGAGGCACGCTCGTGACCACGCCGCTGCCTGTCCCTGAAAAAGGCGGGCCACGAAGCGCCACGCGACGCTCTGCGCGAGCATGAAAGCGGCGGACCCCAAGTCTGTGAGAACCACCCCGCCAATCAGCACCGGCCGACGGCCGATTTGGTCCGAGAGCAATCCAAGAAGAAAGAGCGCCGCGAGAATCCCAGCGACGGCGACGGCAAAGATGAGAGTGAGCATACCTGGCGAGAAGTGCTAAAGGTCCTGATAGATGACGTATAGCGGCGTTGGAATGTTGCCCGCCATGAGCACCATGCACAACGTATAGGCGACGACCCAAAAGGCGAGGTCCTTGGGGACTGGCGGCGCACGCATCGTCGCGACTGGCGTGATGCGCGGTCGTTGCGCCGCTTTCGTCGTGTTTGGAAGTCCCGATGTCACGGCTTCTCTCTCCTCCGGCCTTATGGGTGCCGAATTCAGGGGCGCACATTAGGCGCGGACCAGCGGCGTGTCGACGAGATGCTCGGCGAGGAACCACGTCTGCATCTCGCCAGTGCGTGTCACGTCGGAGACGATGAGATCATTGGTGCCGTCGTCGCCGAGTTTGGCCGCCCGCGCCGCCGCGTCGTGCGCATCGATCAGGATAAGCTCGTGGGCCTCGAGAAGCCGGGACAGCATCGCCGGCACTTCCTCGCAGCCATCCGGAGCGCGTGGGATCCGCGTGATCTCGGCTACGTGCCGGGGATCGCCCACCGCGATACCACCGAGGGTCTGCACCCGCTCGGCGATCGTGTCGACCAGCTCGAGCTGCTCGCCAGCGTGCTTATCGAGCAGCAGGTGGAGTTGATAGAATGTCGGCCCGCGCATCAGCCAATGGTGCTTCTTGTACAAGGCGTAGAGGATCTGCGTGTCGGCGAGAAGCTGGTTCAGCCGCTGGCAGGAATAGAGCCGCGCGTCGAGCGACAGTCCGAGCGGGAACTGCCGCACGGTGCCGAACGCCTGGATCTCCTTGCCGTGCTGGTGCAGCCACGGCTGGCTGCTTGGTTTGAGGCGCGCGGGCACTGATTCGCGAACGTTCTTTCTCATTACACTATCGTCCTTCCCATGAGCCGTAGTCAGGCGGCGGGCTTCCCGCTGGTCTTCGCGGTAAATGCGTCAAGTGTGCGCGCCGAGTAGACAAGAGCGGCGCCCGCGTTGACCGCGATGGCGACGCCGAGAGCCTCGACGATCTCTTCCCTTGTCGCGCCGTGCTTCGCGGCCGCATCGGTGTGAACCGTGATGCAACCATCGCACTGGCGGGTCACGGATACGGCGAGCGCGATCAGTTCCCGGGTCTTGGCGTCGAGACGCCCGGCCTTGGTTCCGGCGTCGCTCAATCCGCGATAACCGCGCAGGGTGTCCGGGCTCGTCTTGCCAATCTCACCGATCGCGGCGAGCAGTTGGCGGTGGTACTCGTTCCAATCGAGCATCATCCCCAGGCCCTTTCGTGATCGCGAAAGCAGGCGCTCGCGGCGACGGCGCGCAGGACGGGATAGTCCGTGTAGCCCTCCTCCGTGCCGCCGTACAACGTGTCCTTGTTCACTTCGAGGAGCGGCGCGTCGAGAAGGAGCCGCGTCACGAGGTCCGGGTTGGCGATGAAGGGCTTGCCGAAGGCGATGAGATCGGCGCGGCCGTCCGCGATGGCCTTGTTCGCGCGCGCCTTGTCGAACCCGTTGTTGGCGATGACGGCGCCGCCGAACAAACGCTTGATCGCGCCGTAGTCGAAGGGTGAAACGGGAGCGCCGGAAGTGTCTCCTTCGATCACGTGCAAATAAGCGAGACCTCGCCCCGCGAGGCTCTTGGCGACGTGCTGGAAGAGCGGCTCCGGGTTGCTGTCCGAGATGTCGTTCTGGCCGTTCTGGGGCGAGATGCGCACGCCGGTGCGCTTCGCTCCCGCAGCGTCCGCCACGGCGCCGACAACCTCCATGAGGAAGCGCGTCCGGTTCTCGATGCTGCCTCCGTACCGGTCTGTTCGCTTGTTCGTGCGATCGCGCAAGAACTGGTCGATGAGGTAGCCGTTCGCGGCGTGCACCTCGACGCCGTCGAGGTCGCCGGCGAGGGCATTCCGCGCCGCTTTGGCGTACTGCTCGACGATGGCAGGGATCTCGGCCGTTTCGAGCGGGCGCGGCGTGGGGATCGGCTCAAAGCCTTTTTCCGTGTAGGCCCGTATGTCCGGCTTGAGCGATCGGCACCTGGGCCGGCT
>QHBR01000399.1 GCA_003244015.1 Hyphomicrobiales bacterium
TATTTTTCGAGATGCCCTCTATTAAGAGCTTGGACGTACCCATCACTGAATTCGGGGTGGCGGCCTTTTCGGTGGAGCATGTCACAAACGTCCGGACGCAATTGCGCTCGGCGTACTCAAGCATATTAATGAATGTTGTAATATTTTCAGAAGCGACAATGCGGGAAAACAACTGCCCCGTATCGAGTCGCTTGAGTGAAGCGCAATGAATAATGGTAGTTACATTTCGAGCTTCCCCAGCTAAGTTCCTGACATTGCGCACTATATCGCATAATATCGGACGAATACGGTTTGTGTCCCGATATTGATTATCTAATTCAATTAAGGCGCGGTCGTTGCGGTCGACAAGCGACAGTGTGGCCTTTGTGCGCCCCATAAATTCGTGTGTTAGGATAGTGCCCAGCGTACGGCTGCGCCAGTAATCATAACGTGCTGCGCATCCACATCTCAATCTTTATTCTGGGGCGACATCATATTTCATCCAGCCTATCTACCTTCCTGCTCGGCACCCCTGAATTCCGACGCCAAGTGCAACACCCCAGCGGTTTGAGCATACTCGATTTTCCTTTCCTCGGAGCCGCCTTCGCATCATCGAAATTCAGCGGAAGGCGGCGACGAGGGAGGGAAAATCCAATCTTTCCTTGGTGAGCCCGAGCGTCCCAAGGTGTTGCACTTCGCTTCAGCGAGAGCCAAGATGAAGTCGGACACTGGCGCGACTGCGAACTGCCAGAACCCGAGGGAGGAGCCCGGTGCGTTAGCAGCGCAATTTCGGCTCGCCCGTGCAGTACTCACAGAAATGACTTGCGTAATTGGGTGAGATGTTTTGCCTCAATCTGATAAGTGCATGCACAAGTTTAAATGTACTCTTAAAATTGTCTCCTGTTGACCTTGTAACGAATGCTTGGCGTAATGCTCTATCTATAATTAATTGTGAAAGCCAATTATATTCATTTATAACAGCCTCAATGTGGTCGAGGCTTGCCTTCTTCCCACTAAGCAAAGGTAATTCTATGTCTCCCGAAATATGCCTGACCTTTTTGCGCAGCCCTTCTAGAATATCTATATATATTTCTGGATCCTTTGTATTGTTTTTAGTTTCTATGTCATCTAGCGTTTTATCTAGTTCATTTAATTCTGACTGTACATCTTCATGAGCCAAAAACCGCCTACTTGACTGCATTTCATAGCTGATTAATGCCCTGTACAATTCCCGTTCTTCTTGCTCGCGCTGTTTCCTTATCTGCACGTAAAGCAATAAAACTGATATTATTGCCACAGACGACAATATCATTGTGAAGAATGCAATCAAGACTTGAAACCACAGAGCTGGATTTAGGTAATCACCAAGATGCTTAACCGCTTCTTTATCCATAGGTAAGTTTTTATACACATTACGCATTGTATACTAAATAGACAAATTGCAACACAAATACACCGGAATTCCTATTACAAAAACAATAGCTATGGCGGCTATTAATGACAATATTAAACTGATTGTATTTCGGCGCAATAGACCCAAAAAATTATTTCTGCGCAACGAACATCGGCTCCGACTCCAAGCGCCCCTCATATCGGACAGTCCCGCGCCCCGGCCGCCCCACGCGGCCCCTCTCCATCGTGCAAGCACGCGGCAATCGCTCTAATCGCCTGACAATGCGCCCCCGCGCACCGGTCTCGTTTCACGTGAATCATTTTTGTCCGCCCTCACTTCCCGATACAAAAGCGGGAAAAAATCTCGCCCAAAATATCCTCGACGTCAACTATGCCGGTGAGTCTTTGCAGGCAAACCATCGCCACGCGCAAGTCTTCCGCCAGCAATTCGGCCGGAGCGCCGGGATCGTCCAAAATCCGGGCGAGCGCAAGTGCTCCCGTCTCGAAGGCCTTGCGGTGGCGCTCCCGCGCGATCAAGCCCGCGTGGCCGTCGCTCACCGCCGCGCGTGCGAAATCTTCCATTTTTTTGAGAAGGAGATCGAGATTTTCGCCGCTCTCCGCGCTGATATAAAGCCCCTCGGGCGACCTTTGCCTCTCGGCAGGGGGCAAAAGATCGCACTTTGTAAAAACCGGCCAGACGTCGCCGCCGCTAACGCCGGGGGGCTCGGGGGCGCAAGCCTCGGAGAGCCACAGAACGAGGTCCGCCGCCTCGGCTTTTTCCCGTGCGCGGAAAATGCCGATTTCTTCGACCGCGTCAAAACTCTCCTGAAAGCCCGCCGTATCGATCAAAGTGACAGGGCAGCCGCCAAGATCGAGATGTACTTCGATTATATCGCGGGTCGTGCCGGCAAAGGGGGAGACAATCGCCACATCGCGGCGCGCGAGCGCGTTAAGGAGCGTCGATTTGCCCGCATTGGGCGGCCCAGCGATGACGATGATCGCGCCCTCGCGCAGCCGCTCCCCGGCGCGTCCGGCGGCGAGTTCTGCTTTCAGCCCGGCAAGAACGGGCGCGAGGATTTTTTCCGCGAGGTGGCCAGCGGCCCCCGGCACGCCCTCTTCCTCGGGAAAATCGATCTCGGCCTCCAAGAGCGCCGCCGCCTCCAGGAGCGCGCCTCGCCACATCGCGGCCTGGCGTCCGAGCACGCCCTGAGCCTGACGAAGGGCGGCGCGGCGCTGCCATTCGGTTTCCGCGTCGATGAGATCCGCGAGGCCTTCGACCTCCGCCAGATCCATCTTGCCGTTTACGAGCGCGCGGCGGGTAAATTCTCCTGGTTCGGCTGCGCGGGTGCCCGCGATGCCGCCGATGGCCTTGACGATGGCGGCGACGACGGCACGGCCGCCATGGACATGGAATTCGGCATAGTCCTCGCCCGTATAAGTTTTTGGCGCGGGGAACAAAATCACAAACCCCTTGTCGATGGCCTCATTCGTGGCGGGATCGCGGAAGGTTTTTAGCGTTGCCATCCGAGGTTCCGGCAGCAACCCCGAAACACCCTCGACGATTTGCTTCGTTGACGGGCCGGAGACGCGCAGAACGGCGATCGCGGCGCGCCCTGCGCCCGAAGCGATGGCGAAGATCGTGTCGCTTTCGAAACGGGTTGTTGCGGACATTAGGACCAACTCTCGGGGAGAGCACTCTCAGACCCGCCGATTGTCATGGCCGGGCCTTGACCCGGCCATCCAAACTCCGAAAAGCAGAGTCTGGATGCCCCGATCAAGTCCGGGCATGACGCAAGCCTCATTGACGAAGAGACTTGGCATTGAAACTCCTCGCGGGTTTCACCGTGCGAGGCTCGAATCGCCGCGGGCGATTGTGCGAGTGCTTGCGAGCGAGAAATTTATTGAACAATCCTTTTGACAAACCAGACGAGGGCACTGACGATGTCAATGGTCTGCACGCAAAGCGCGCCGATAACCCATTTCAAAACGTCTGTCTTCATCCTCGCGAGTTCCGCCCTTACTTCGGTTCTCGTCGTGGCAAATTCGCTTCGCACTGCCTCCCGTTCCGCGTCCATCTCAGAATCACCACGAGCTTGCATCGCACAAAGCTGCTGCTTGTTCGGAAGTAAAATGCCCCTTGTCCCGGAGGATGCGGGAGAGCCGGAGCGTATCGAACAGAAGCGCGTTCATAGCGGCATAGCGGCAATATGAGATGCCGCGCCGCAAAAGTCCAACTCCGCCCGCGCGGTTCCAAGAGACGGCTGGTTTCGCCGCCCGGCGGGCAATGGTGCCATGCGGACTCGCGTCGCCCGGCTCTTGTGGATGAGCCGTTGTCGAGCATGAGGACGACGAACGTGGCCTCGGCGCCGGGCTTTCGGCCGTAACCCTGGTCGATGGCGTTGAGGAGGGCGATGAAATCGGCGCTGCGGGTCGGCACCGCGCGGCGGCGCGTCGCTTTTTCCTCAACGAGGATGATTGGCAGCTTGCGGGATTGCCCGCGCCTGCGGTGCGATGCGCTCGCGCCGCACGCCGAGACCTAACAGGCGGGCGGGCAGCCGCCGCAGGATGGGAAAATAGATGAAGAGCCAGAGGAGCCACGGCGGCTTGACTTTGCCAGTGCCGCCGAGGACACGGGAGATTATTCTCTTTTGAACAACGACCTGGAAGGCTTGGATGACTTTCGTTGGCCATTCGCGCCGCTCTTGCACTTGCGCCAGAAGCTGATCGGTCAGCGGCCCCTTGCCGGACAATGACGCGGAGAGGAGATTGGCCGCGGCGATCGCGTCTTGAATCGCGAGATTGATGCCGACGCCGCCGACCGGCGACATGGCATGCGCGGCGTCGCCGATGCACAATAGCCCCGGCTTGTGCCAAAGCGGCAACCGGTCGACCGCGACGGTCAGGAGCTTGACGTCATCGAAGCTTTGGAGGTCGTCAACGTGATCGGCGAGAAACGGAGCCAGCGCGGAAATATGGTCGCGCAGAGAGCCTATGCCTTGCCTCTTGAGCCGGTCGGCGGATCCCTTGGCGATCACATAGGCGCACTGCCAATATTCGCCCGGTTGAACACAACCAGAATCTGGCCGGCGTCGACTCGGCCGAGAAAGTCGTCGGCATCGGTGGTCCGGCGCGAAAGCCTGAACCAAAGCACATCCATCGGGGCGCCTATATCGAGCGGCACGAAGCCAGCTTCCCGCCGCACCAAGGAATGGCGGCCGTCGGCGCCGATCGTCAGATCCGCGCGGATCGTCAATCGACCATCCTTGGTTTTCGCGGTGACGCCCGCTACGCTTCCTTCCTCTTCGATGAGGCCATCCGCTTCGGCGGACATCAACAGCCGGAAGCAAGGGGAGCGCTTGGCTCTTTCGGCCAAAAAGTCCAAAAAATCCCATTGCGGCATGAGAGCCACGAACTTCGCATGTACCGGCAAGTGCGAGAAATCCACGAACGGAATCGTGACATCGCCGATTTTGACTTCTCCTTGCCGGAGTTTTTGATGCGGCAGTTTTAGGAAATCTTCCAGAAGGCCGAGGTCGTGCATTGCTTCGAGCGTCGAAGGATGGATCGTGTCGCCACGAAAATCGCGCAGAAAGTCCGCATGCTTTTCAAAGACGATCGTATCGACGCCGGCGTGGGCAAGGAGAAACCCGAGCATCATCCCGGCAGGTCCGCCGCCAACAATGCAGCAGCGGCAGAAGATTCTTTGCGGCGTCTCGTCCATCGCGCACCTTCCATCGAACCTTCTCGAAACACAATACGCCGGAAGTCACGGCAAGATAAGGGCGGGCGGCTCCATCGCCATTTTGGCGGCCGGCGCGTCTGCCCGATAATTGCCGGCTCTTGGCGCACTGCAGACCAAATTCATATGGACCCGCTACTTGCAGTCCGCTGCGCTCACCGGGCACTGGGAATCAAGGCCTGGAGTCGCGTTTCAGCCGGTGAAGCCGGCAGACCGGCGCGGCCGTAGACGCCTCAACCGCGCCGGGCCGCCGCCGACGTGGCGCGTTATTTCGCCAACCAAAAAATGCCGCCTAATCGACCAGCATACCGGCGCGGATCAACGATTGAAGGAATTGATCGACCGATTTGGCGGCTGCCTCACCCACACGGCCATCGTCAAGAAGCTGCTCGCCGTCGCGAACAACGATGTGTCCGTCGCGCGCGAGAGCCGACAATTGGGCGACGAGATCATCTCTACGGCGCGTACCGTCGAGCAACGGCAGGAGAACGCTGGCGAGCGGGTTCTGCGTGAAAAATTCATGGCGGCGGCTGGCCGTCATCGCGGCTCTGCTCGCGGCGTCGCTCGCGGCGACGAGCCAAGCCTTGGGCCGCTCTGGTATCTCGGCCAGTAAATCGATCGGCTCCGTTGAAATTTGCACCATCCCAAGCGACAGCATCTTCATAAAGGCCGCGGTAATTTTCCTTTGTTCCTCTGCGTCCGTGCGGCCCGGCGGGGAAAGATCGATAAGGCGGCTGCTAGACGGCAGGCGCGCGATGAACCGTTCTATTGATTGTTGTACCGCGGCATCGCGTGTCGATGTGATTGTACCGGATCCGTCGGCGCAGGCGTATTCGCCAGGAGTCCCGGATTCAGCACATTTGAATCCCGGCGCCGCTACAATATGGAGGCCGGCCATTCGAGCGGGGTCGAGCGACCGGTCGATTGCCGATTTGCGCGCTTCGTGCACAAGGAGCGTATGCCGGAAGGTGCGGCCCGACATCATGTCGATATATTGTTCCGCCGCCAAAACCTCGCTGCCGGAAAGATCGCGAATGACCTCTGCTGCTTCAGGGACTACGGCTTCGGGAATCATCGCCCCAATGTTCGCCTCGCCGAGATATGCGAGCCCATGCCGCTCCGCGGCGGCGGCAAATTGGAGAAACGTGCATGGCGAATTATTTTCCTCGAACAATTCGTGGGCGAGATATGAATCGGGGAGATCCCGCATCCTTTGTGCTTCATTACGCCAGATTTTGCCGTAGCTGGTATTTTCCCGCGTATGTTTCTTGCAAATATCGAGCAGCTGGCGCACCTGCCCGGCGCGGCCGGCCGGTGTTTTTTCCGCGCCGGCGTAAAAAATCGCGCAATCGCGCACGATCTGAAGGGCACCTCGAAAAATAT
>QHBR01000294.1 GCA_003244015.1 Hyphomicrobiales bacterium
GCGCACAGGTCTCGAAACATTTTTGGTAGGATGCGTGCGAAAACGTGGGCCGCTCAGGACCGCTCCAGGCGAGCGATGAGGCTCGATAAATCCCACCGTGCGCCGCCCATCTTTTGAATCTCGGCATAGAATTGATCGACCAGGGCCGCGACGGGAAGAATTGCGCCATTGCGGCGCGCTTCCTCCAAGCAGAGCGCGAGATCCTTGCGCATCCAATCGACCGCGAAGCCGAAGTCGAATTTCCCCGCACTCATGGTTTTGTGGCGGGTGTCCATGTGCCAGGATTGCGCGGCGCCCTTGCCGATGATCTGGACGGCGGCATCTGGATCGAGCCCCGCGCGCTTGGCGAAATGGAGGCCTTCGGCCAGAGCCTGAACGAGCCCGGCAATGCAGATCTGATTGACCATTTTGGTGAGCTGGCCAGACCCTGAAGGTCCCATCAGCCGGCAGGCCCTGGCGTAGGAAAGGATGACCGGTTCGGCTCTCGCGTAATTGTCCGGCGCGCCGCCGCACATGACGCTCAGCGCGCCTCCTTCGGCGCCGGCCTGGCCGCCGGATACCGGGGCATCGAGGAAGCCAAATCCTTGGGCTTCCGCAATCGCAGTGAGCTCGCGCGCGACGACCGCAGAGGCGGTTGTGTGATCGACGAAGACCGCCGATTTTTCGAGCCTCTCGAAGGCGCCCTCCGCGCCGGTCGTCACGGCGCGCAGATCGTCGTCGTTTCCGACGCAGGCAAAGACAAACTCCTGGCCATTCGCGGCCTCGCTGGCGGCCGGCGCGCGGCGGCCGCCAAACTGCGCAACCCATTTCTCTGCTTTCGCGGCCGTGCGATTGTAAACCGTGACGTCATGACCCTTCGTCTTGAGGTGCCCGGCCATGGGATAGCCCATGACGCCGAGGCCAAGAAACGCGACTTTTGCCATGGGCTCCTTTCCGCGCGATTCCCAATTAAGGACGATCGCGTCCCAATTAAGGACGATCGCGGCTAATCGATCTTGAAGTCGAAATACTTGGCTCTAATCTTGGCAAATGCGCCATCGGCCACGCAAGAGTCCAGGGCCTTCTCGAACATGGCTTTCAGTGCCTTGTCCTGCTTGCGAAGAGCGATGCCGATCCCATCGCCGAAATAGGCCGGATCGCGCGGCACGTCCGCGCTAAGGACGCAGCATTGCGCTTCCTTGCGCGTTTTCATGTATTCGGCGATGGCGTCCTTGTCGCCGATGACGGCGTCGAGCCGCCCTTCGGCTAGATCGAGGATGGCTTCCTCGAGCGTCGCGTAGGGGCGGATTTCCGATTGTTTGTAGACATCATCGAGATAGGCCTGATGGGCGCCACCCGACTCGACGCCAATCGCTTTGCCAACGAGGCCCGACGGACTCGTATCCAGGGTGGCTCCCTGCTTTAAGGTCATGAAAGCGGAAGGCATGCGGATGTATGGTTTGGTGAACGCGATTTTTTTGCGGGCCTCACCGGCGATTTCCATCGCCGCCATGATCGCGTCGTAGCGATGCGCGAGAAGGCCGGGAATAAGCCCGTCCCAATCCTGCGCGATGAAGCTGCAGGACACCTTCATGCGGGCGCATAAATCGCGCCCAATGTCGATTTCGAAACCGGCGAGTTTGTTGTTTTCCAGATAGTTGTAGGGAGGGCGCGCGCCTTCGCTCGCTATCCTTACCGTTCGCCAGCCGCTGCGGGAAGCGTCCACGGCGAGGCAGCGAAGCGGCCAAACGAGGGTCAGATTGAAGCAAGCCGCGAAGCAGAGCGCCAACAGCCAGAAGATTCGCGCGCGGTCTTGGTGAACGCTTAAGAACAATGACCTTCTCCTTCCGTCTCATTGGGAAGCCCCATTTGGTTGAGGTGATCGATGGAATTGTTGGTTGGCTGGAAGGACGCTTATATACGATCCCGGGTTAGTGAAATAAGGCAAGTCTTCGCCGAGCTTTTCAAGCGCTAGATAGGCGCAGGCCTTGCTTTCTCGCGATCGGCCGGCAGGGCATGCGTCCCAGCCGCGGGGAGGCGAGGCTGGCCGAGAACAACTGGCGAGTTCAAATCGTTCGAGGGCCGCATCGATATAGACTTTGATAGGCCCTCCCGGAACCGGGTGGACTTTCGGGTCGCGGCAAAATCCGTGGACGTAAACTCCGCGACCTTGGATGATTATTTGCGCAGCGAGGCCTTTCTCAACGTCACGAATTTTCCGGGCATGCGCTTTATTTCGAGAACGATCTGACCCTGCTCGGCGTGACGAGGCCCATCAGCCTGGATGTAGAGGTCGCCCGCAAACTTGCGGGAACCAATCAGCGGGTCGGCTTCAAGGCGACGGGCGTAATCAATCGTCTGGATTTCGGCATGAACTCGGGTTATCCGCTGATCAGCGATGCGATCCATCTGACCGTGACCACGGAAGCCGCCGCCGAGCCATGATGCTGCGCAACACGCGCGAGAGCTGGGGCGGCGTGGCCAAGTCCCTGCACTGGAGCGCCGCGGCTCTTGTCTTTGCGATGCTTGGCCTTGGTCTAACCATGGTGCACGGCGATCTCGGCGCCGGCGCAAAATTCGAAGCCTATCAGCTGCATAAGTCGACCGGCTTCCTTGTCCTGGCGGCGATGCTGGTACGTAGCCTATGGCGCATCGCAAATCCCCCGCCTGCGCCCCTGGCGGGGACAAGGCCCTGGGAACGGCGGCTCGCGCGGGCTCTGCACCGCGGCTTTTATGTCCTCATCGCGGCGATGATCGCATCGGGCTGGCTCATGGTCTCGGCGTCGCCGCTGCCGCTTCCAGCGCACCTTCCCGGCGGCTTCGTCGTGCCCAATCTAACCGGCCCGAATGCGCTGCTGGAGGCGCGGACGAAATTCATCCATGAGGTCGTATCAAAGCTCCTGATCGCGGCGATTGGGTTGCATGTCGCGGCCGCCCTAAAACACCATTTTGCCGATAAAGACACGGTCCTCCTGCGCATGCTGCCATTCCATCATGATGACAAACCCGGCTGAGAAGAATGCCGGCGTCCGCCTGAGAAAGTTCCCGCCAACAAAAGGTTAGATCATTTTAAACCTGTCCTCGCCCAATAGATCGAGCGCCGCGCCGGACGCTCGACGCTGGCGATGTGCGCGTTTTAACCGGGACTGGCTCGATGCGTTGCCCCCGAGCCTTGAGAGCAGCACCTCGGCGGGTTGCGCGCGATCAGCGACCTCGATCTTTGGAGCTTTGAGAGTGTTGGGCCGCCGGCGGCGACGTGGCCGGGTCCTCGTGATGCACCAATTTGTTGCTGGCCGCCCCCTTGTCGTCCGCGCCTGCGAGCGTGATGTCGAGCGGCTTCGCCGTATCATAGTTGTCGAGCTTGATTTCCTGACTGATCTTGCCGTCCGGCGACTCGCCGTCGATTTCCGGCATTGTGGCCGGCGTGAACTTAATCGCATATTTATAGGGCGACTTACCGCCGGAGAGGGTGGCGTTCAGCGTTACCGTGCCGCCCGCCGTCCAGGGCGCGGGTGGGGTGATGCCGAGACTTGCGAGCGTCGGCGGCGTCAGCGTCGTCGTCGTTCCGTGGCCGTGCGGTCCTGCGTCGCGCCGAAATAGAAGCCAATGATCGTGCCGAGAATGCCGATCAGCGAGGTCAAGACCTCCTTGCTGAAGGCGAAGCGCTCCTTTAAATCGGCCGTCTCCGCCTGCGACGTCGCAAGATAGATGATTAGGGTGAAGGCGATGCCCATTGTGCTCACGGCGACAAGGCAAGGTGATCAGGCCGCGCGCCGTCTCGGGATCGGCAAGCTGCGCCAGCAGGTCTTGTGGAGGCTCGTCGAGGTGACGAAGAAGTAAGGCCAGAAGACTGACGCGATAATGATAACGAATGCCCCCGCCACGAAGAGGAAAGCTCCAGCAACCGCGACCTGCCGCACCTTGCCCCCGTCGCCCGTGCCACTAACCGGCTTAATTGAGGCGTCCTTGGCCGGAAGTGAGGCAGAGACGGCGGCTTGGGACGGGTCGGCCGAGCCGCCAGTGGTCGTGGTAGGGTCGCTCATTCTATCCTCCCCGTTCCTTGTTGCTGGACGGTTCTAGGAACACTAGTGCCGGCCGCCGGAAATTATTATGACCTCACTACACGTATATGAATTGCGCTTGACTCGCAAAGTCCAAGGAACCACGACCGAGGACCCATGGGATTCAGCTAAATTAAAAATACGTTTTGTCGTGGAGATCAATCAGCCCGCATGGATTGGTGCGAGTCTTGCTTCTGAAACGCAAAATGGAACGATCGCGAGATTGAACAGACCGCCGGGAAGGCCTATATAACCGCCCGCGATGCGATAAATGGAGCGTGCCTTAAGAATGGTCAGCGATCAAGACGTTCTCAAGGCGCTTAACTCGGTTCTGGGTCCCGATGGCAAGACGCCTCTGCCGCAATCGGGCGCGCTCTCCGGTCTCTCGATCAAGGACGGAAAGGTCTATTTGTCGATCGCGATTGATCCGCGCCAATCGGCGGCGCTAGAGCCGATGCGTGCCTCCGCCGAGGCCGCGGTCAAAAAATTGGCGGGCGTCGCCAATGCGCTCGTCAGCCTGACCGCTGACAAACAGCCGCCGCCGGCGCAACCAACACCCGCGGCGCCGCGCGGCATTGCCATTCCGGGGATTTCCAACATCATCGCCGTCGCCTCGGGCAAGGGAGGTGTTGGCAAGTCCACGACCTGCGTCAACCTTGCGCTCGGGCTTGCCGCGCTCGGCTGGCGGGTGGGCGTCCTCGATGCCGATATATACGGTCCGTCGGTTCCGCGCCTTCTGGGCCTCAAAGGAAAGCCTGAGTCCGAGGGCCGTTCCATCCGGCCGCTCATCGCTTACGGCATCAAGACCATGTCCATCGGCTTCCTTGTCGATGAAGAAGAGGCGATGATCTGGCGCGGGCCGATGGTGGTGTCGGCGATCCAGCAATTGCTGCGCGATGTCTTGTGGGGCGAGCTCGATTGCCTGGTTGTCGATATGCCGCCCGGCACCGGCGACGCACAGCTGAGCTTGGCGCAAAATGTGCCCCTGGCCGGCGCCGTCATCGTGTCGACCCCCCAGGATCTGGCTCTCATCGACGCGCGCCGCGGCATCGTCATGTTCCGGAAGGTCGCGGTGCCGGTCTTGGGCATCGTCGAAAACATGAGCTATTTTATTTGCCCGCATTGCGGTGGCCGTTCGGATATTTTCGCGCATGGCGGGGCGCGCATTGAGGCCGAAAAATACGGCGTGCCCTTCCTCGGCGAAGTGCCGCTCGATATCGGCATCCGCGAACAATCCGATTCGGGGCGTCCGGTCACAGCCGTCGATCCCGATGGCGAACACGCCAAGGTCTATCGCGCCATTGCCGCGAAGGTAAAGGCGACGCTCGAAAAAGGCCGCGCCCGCGCCGCGCCAAGGATCATGATCGAATGATTTTTGGCCAAAGCCCTGGCCGCTACGTTTTACAGCGGAATGAAGGGTGGATTACTTGTTCGGCGTTACTTTTTTCAAGACGGCGGCTCCTAGATCCTTCGCATGCTCCTCCATCGCGGCGAGCTGCTTCTTCACATATTCGGACTGATGGGCGAGAATTTCCTGCGGGTTCTTCGCTTGAATGAGCTTCTGGGCGTGATCGAACGCTGCCTTCGCATTCGCTTCGGTGAAGCTTAGCGCCTTTGCGCTGGCCTCCTTGGCGCTCGATTGCAGCGCGGTTGCAGTGCTTTCTGCGTGCGCGGTCGCCTTATGCGCGGCCGCGATGAAACTTTCGAAGGCTTTCCGGGCCTCCTCGACGCTCTTGGCGGTCAAGTCACGGATTTCGGCGGGGATTTCGGGGGGGATTTTGGTCATGGCCTACTTCCTTGGTTAGAATTCGAGGCTTATTGGAAGCGGACGAAATTGCCCGCCGAACCATCTCATTGTTAGGGACCTTTATAGATTAGCGATTGTGGAGCGACAACGGTACAACAATGTCTCAACGCCACAATCCTGAAGCGACAGCGCGCGAGTGCTTGGAAACGAGTTGATAAAACACTTAAGGAAATATTGACCCCAAACCCGGCGCCGAGCTGTGGCGCGGAGTTCGATACCTTGCGGGCCAGTCCAACAAGGGTATGATGAGGCCAGCATCGATAGCACTTTGGGGAATGCCGAATGATGCCGTTGTCCCTTGATGCCTTGTTCGGGCCGGCCGGATTGAGCGGGTTTGCGCCCGGCAGTAATGATCCTTCAACATGAACAAGACCGGCAAGACCAAGGCCGGCCGGGACCAAACTTGCCGAACTGAAGCGCCGGCCTGCTCGAAATCAGCGATCTTGCGGCGGCGGGGGCTGTGCTCGGCTGGGACCAGGCCACCTATATGCCGAGAGGCGGAGCTCGCGCGCGGGCGCGCCAGGGTGCAACGCTCAGCAGGCTTGCGCATGAAAAATCCGTCGATCCGGCACTGGGCAAACTGATCGATGCACTTGCGCCATATGCCGCTGGCCTGCCTTATGATTCCGATGAGGCGAGCCTGATCCGAATCGCCCGCCGCGACTTCGAGAGGGCGATCAAGCTACCAAGCGCCTATGTCGCCCGGGCCAGCGCGCTCGGCTCGGCCTCTTATGACGCCTGGACGCGGGCGAGACCGGCGAACGATTTTGCGGCGATGCTGCCATTCCTCGAACAGGCGGTCGATCTCAGCCACGAATACGCGGGGTTTTTTGCGCCCTACAAACATGTCGCCGATCCCCTGATCGATGCCGCCGAGGAAGGCATGACGACAGATTTGGTCCGCTCGCTCTTTGCCGAGCTCAGGCGCGAATTGGTGCCGATCGTGCGCGCCATTTCTGACCAGCCCATTCCCGGCGACGACTGCTTGCGTGGTTCTTTCAGCGAGCCGGCGCAGCTGGATTTTAGCCTTTCGGTGGTCAAGCAATTCGGCTACGACACCGGTCGCGGCCGGCTCGACAAGACGCATCATCCTTTTTGCACGAAGTTCTCCCTGGGAGACGTCCGGATTACCACTCGCGTCGACGAGAAGCATTTTGGCGACGCGTTGTTCTCGACCATGCATGAGTCGGGTCGCGCGCTTTACGAGCAAGGTGTCGCCGCCCGCTTGAGGGCACGCCGCTTGGAACGGGAACATCGGCGGGCGTGCACGAGAGCCAATCGCGGCTTTGGGAAAATGTGGTCGGCCGCGGCCGCGTGTTCTGGGAACATTTTTACCCGGTTCTGCGGGATACTTTTCCAGATCAGTTCCGGCAGACAGGGTTCGAGGCCTTTTACCGCGCGATCAACAAGGTGCAACGCTCTTTGATCCGCACGGATGCCGACGAGGTCACCTATAACCTCCATATTATGATGCGCTTCGATCTGGAGCTGGACTTGCTCGAAGGCCATCTGCGGGTCAAGGATCTGCCCGAAGCTTGGCGCGCGCGCATGCAGGCCGATCTCGGTGTTGCTCCGGCCGGCGACAGCGATGGCTGTCTGCAAGACGTGCATTGGTATGGCGGCACCGTCGGTGGTGGATTTCAGAGCTACACTATAGGCAATATTCTAAGCGCGCAGTTCTATGCCGCCGCCGTCAAAGCTCATCCCAATATTCCGCTTGAGGTCGCAGAGGGGGAGTTTAGAACGCTGCACAGCTGGCTCCGCGAACATCTCTACCAGCATGGGCGCAAATTCCAGCCAAGCGAGGTCGTCTTGCGGGCGATCGGCGGCGATGAGCACCAAGCCCTACTTCGCTTATCTTCGTGCCAAGTATGGCGAGCTTTACCGTTTGGATTTGGCTCCCTGAGCAGGCATCAAATTATGCCATTATATCTTTGATATTGCTTGCTTGGAGTTATGCAACAAGCCGACGAGGCCAACAGAAAAGCCAACAATTTTTTTCGCGCGTCACATTTTGTTTCAGCTTTCAGGCTGAAACCGGATTGAACCTGCTTCCGCCGCTTCCCGCAAAGTCCTCGGTAGCGAAAAGCAACCTGAACTTCAGCGCCGCCGCCTGCATGGATTGCCCTACCAACCGGTTATGCTTCGCGGTCAGCCGGTCGAACGCGCGCCAGCGCATACGCTTCGGCTTACCGCCCCCGCCCCGCCGTTGAGAATGCCGAGTTCCCAGCCCAGCCGCGCTCGGAGCCTGTCCGCGCCTTGCAGCCCGGTCACCCGCATCCTCGCGCGCGCTGGCGTAGGCGAGCTGATAGCAGTGCC
>QHBR01000084.1 GCA_003244015.1 Hyphomicrobiales bacterium
CAACGCTGCACCGTAAAGAACTGTTGATTGTACCCTAACTGTCCGCACCTTGTCCTCTGGCCAAAGGCCGAGCATCACCCTTTCCCCGAAGCCTGTCGGACAATTCTTTGTCCGCCATGGCGAGGGGTCTGCGGTGTCGATGAAAGAGCAACGTAAAGGGGGATGGGCTCGGGCTTTTCTAAGCCACGAGGCAAGGTGCGGAAATGGTTGGAATCGTTGCGCTTTCTAGCGCACAGGATACAGATACAGTCAACAGATACAGGATACGTTATCGTATCTGTAGTCTGTATGGGGTGTCGGACATGAAAAAGGAGCAGCCGATTGGCGACACCGACTGCTCCTCGCCCTTTATCAGGAAGTGCTGTGTCTTACTGATCTTGGGGTTTCTCGAAAAAGGGTTTGATCTCAAGCCAGCACCACGCAACTCGTGAGCCTCGGTGATGTCCGTATGTTTTAGGATGCGGAAATCGACCAGCCGCGATCATTCGGTGCGTATGCGCTCGACTATAAGGCCAGCCCAAATTTTTGAGTACCTTCCAAGTTACTAACAGGCGTTCATCAAGCATCGGAGTTCCTTTCTGGTGAAAGGGCACCGGTGCCCATGGTGCGTCGCTAGCGGGCGACGAATGATATGAGAAAATTTTGATATTTTGCAAGTGCTTCCCGCATCTGTGGAAGATAGCGGAAACGATTATATGTCCCTTGCACGTCCTGTTTGAAAGTCAGATGCGAAAGCAGGGCCTCGGTAACGTGAGGTTCAATATCAAGGCTCGCCCAAAAAGTTGAAGCTGATCTGCGAATATCGTGAATGGTGAAATGGGCGACGCCGTCCAATCTTTTGTCCAGTGCCGCTTTCGCTTTGCTCCAACCGTTAAAGGGAGTGTCCCTAGCACGAGCGGGAAAAAGTAAGCCGTCCCCTTGAAGGTATGGTTTTGCGATGTCGGGGAAGGGAATGATGTGCGGTAGGCTGTTTTTCATGATGGCCGCAGGAAATGTGATCGTCTATTTTTCGTGGTCAATCCAAGAGGAATGAAGGGCGGCAATCTCGCCCCGTCGCTGTCCAAGGATGATGCAAAGGCGGATGATCCGGCCAAAGTTGCCGTCGCCCGACTTGTTCCAAACTTCTTGCAATTCTTCGGGCGAAAGTACCCGCTCGCGGGAAGGGGTTTTGGTCGGCAGCCCCATGCCCTCAAGCGGTGAATGGTCGATGTACCTGCGGGTTACGGCCCAACGAAAAAAACGGCGTGCGACTGAAAAGCTTTAATTCGCCTCCCTCGGTGTCTTGTGGAGTTTGTCGATGATTTCCGTCATGCCGTCCGTCATGTGCGAGGCAGGAGTTTCTTCTCGAAAAAATTACCTTGAAAACGAGAAAATGCAACCGTACCTCGTTATCGAAAAACGCGAATCTTACAAACCATCCTGTATCTTAGCCGTTTCGTTGCAAATTTAGGCAATCTCAAAATTTTTGGAGCGGGAGCTTTGTGTTCTCGGGACCTTGCGGCGGCGGGTTAGATGGACTTCATGTATTTCACGGTGGAGAACAGCTTACCGACATACCACCAGACGAAATACACGATAATCGAGACGAACCCGGAGAAGAACGCCGCGACGCCCACGACATCCTTACCGAAGGTACGCATCGTGCCGCGTTCGATAATTCTTATGTATTCCGGCATCGAGGTACGAACGTTGTGGAAGCCGATGACATCGGCCAAGGACATCAGCGTGCCATATTGCTCGGTTGGCGCATGGAATTGAAAGGTGACCAGCATGATCGGCAGGACGGTCGGCCACATGCGCCGGTCCTTCCAGTCGACCCAGAAGTCCCAGTCGCCCATGGGTCAGCATGGCATGGACATGATAGCCGCCAATCATGATCAGAAAGAGGAACGTCAGGATCAGAAGGTCGGCTGTGTGGACGGCAGTCGCCGCCTCGGCGCGGGAATGGAACGGCGAACCCGCGAACCACGTGATTATCGGAATTATCCGGTCCTGGTGGCTTATCCTCCCACTGAAGTTGGCCTACCGTCCGACATGGAAATCTCCTTCTGAAGTGGTAGATTAAATTATAGGGCAATCTCAATTTCGTAGCGAGGAAAATTTCTGCGTGAACGACACTGACTTGCGCGGCGTTTTTCCATGGACTGTTGCAAAAATATCCAACCCTCTGATGGTAAACGTGAATTAACTACTTGGGCTCTCTTTGCGGCACCTCCTAGCGGGAGCTACGCCGCATTTTGGTCGCATTCGCCGGGCGAAACTCCCCCAGGCTTTGCCATGGCTTTAAGCCTTCGGAAACCGGAGGCTGCGAGACTTCCGGCTTGCCTGTCATTAGAACCGGCACAGGCCCGCGCTGCGGTCCGCGCCGCAAGCCAAGGGGACGCGCATGCGGGCGAAGCGAATTCTCTGTGTTTCAGCGCGTTCCTTCGCCGTATTTTCGCGGTTTCCCCGCAAGGCTGACGCTCCAGTCCGTTGCATCGTCGCGGGGCTTGCCGGCAGCGCGGCCCTAAGCCTTGGCGGATGCGCGCAGCAGCCGCAGCGTCTCGCCTACGCGAATTCGACGGAGTATTTTCCATCCTCCATCTATGGCCCCGCGAGCCCGCGCGTCGTTGCCGACGGCGAGCCGGTGCCGCGCGGGGGCGGGATGTATATGCTCGGCAAGCCCTATACGGTCGCCGGGCTAACCTATTACCCGAGCGAAAAACACTATGCCGCCATTGGCCTTGCTTCCTGGTATGGCGATGCCTTTCACGGCCGCCGCACCGCAAATGGCGAGGTGTTCGATCGCGATTCGGTTTCCGCCGCCCATCCGACGCTGCCTCTGCCAAGCTATGCGCGCGTCACCAATTTGCGCAACCATTACTCGATGATCGTGCGCGTCAACGACCGCGGGCCTTTTGCCGCCCATCGCATCATGGACGTTTCCCACAAGACCGCCGAGGCCCTGGATTTCTGCCAGAGGGGAACGACGCCGGTCAAGATCGAATATATCGGCGCCGCGAGCCTCGCCGGGTCAAACGACCAAAAGTTGCTCGCGACCTTGCGTTTGGATGGACCGGCATCGCTCGCCGGCTGGGAGGGCCGCGACCGTGGCATGGTTGCCGCGAACGCCCCGCCCCTTGCCGCTCCCGCCGAGGCGGGGTCCATCTCCTCGGCCGCTGGCGATGCCGCGGCCGAGCCGGATTCGGCGCCAGCCAGCCGCGCCAGTGGCCGCCAGGTTCCTTTGCCGCCGGCGCGGCCCTTCGACCTCGGGACGATCCCGGGCGCCGGCGTGCCGATAGCCTTGCGCTGACCGAGCTTAACGAATCCGCCAGCCTATTCAAATTTGCCTCAACAGCCAAGGTCGGGTATTCCGGCTTGGTTGGGCGAATCGATCACCGTAATTTGTCAAAGCCGCAAGCCGTACGCTCTCGCCGAATGCCATTCGGGCATTGATCGTCCCTGCGCCAGAGGGTACGACAATCATTTGATGGAATTCCTCTCGGGCCGAGCCCGGATATGGAAGTCCTGCCCGGGCGGCGGTGCGCAATGCAAACAATTGGATCGATTGCCCGCTTTTTTCGTCTCTGGTTTCCGTATCCGGTCCCGACGGTCTTGCTGGCGGTTCTCCTTTCGGGACCGGCCGGCGGCGTTACCGCGGCCTTGGCCCAGACGTTTCAGACCAGCGCGCCCCATGCGATCTTGATCGATTCAGCCTCCAGCAGCGTGCTGTTTGAGAAAGATGCCGACACGCTCGTCGTTCCGGCATCCACGGTAAAGATCATGACCGCCGAAATCGTATTCCACGAAATCGCCTTGGGCCATCTAAAACTCGACGATCAATTTGTGGTCAGCGAAACGGCGTGGCGTTATGGCGGCGCGCCCGCCCGGGGGTCCGCCATGTTCGCCGCTCCCAACAGCCAAATCAGGATCGAGGATTTGATTCGCGGCCTCGTGATTGACTCGGGCAATGATGCGGCGATCGCGCTTGCCGAAGGGATTGCCGGATCGGAAGGAGCCTTTGCCACGCTCATGACGAAACGCGCGCGCGAACTTGGACTAGAGCATTCGACCTTTACCAACGCGTGGGGCAGGGGAGATCCCGATCAAAAAGTAAGCCCCAGGGAAATGACGGCTCTCGCCAATCACGTCATCCTGACCTACCCGGATCTTTACAAATATTTCGGCGAGAAAGATTTTACCTGGAACAAGATTAAGCAGGCGAATCGCAATCCTCTTCTGACCATGGATCTCGGCGCGGACGGGCTGAAAACCGGCAACATCGACAACAGCGGATATGGCCTTGTCGGCTCCGCCGTCCAAAACGGTCAACGCCTGATCCTGGCGCTCTATGGCGCGCCGACCGCCAAGGAGCGCGCCGAGGAAGCGCGCAAGATTTTCCTTTGGGGGTTTCGTTCGTTCGACTCGAAAACGATTTTTCAGGCTGGCGAGACAATCGGCGGCGCCAAGGTCTATGGCGGCAGCGCCTCGGAGGTGCCACTTGTCGCCGACAAGGAAGTGAGGATTCTAGTGCCCCGGACCGTGACCGGCAAATTCACCGGGCGAATTGTCTACACGGGTCCGCTGATCGCGCCAGTCGAGGCTGGGCAGGTGGTTGCGCGTCTCAAGATATTTCGTGGAACGGAGCTAATCCTCGATCTGCCTTTGAAGACGGCGGCGGCGATCGAGCAAGGCGCGCTGCCGCGCCGGGCCATGGACGCCGGGCTCGAATATGCGACCGGGCTCTTCCGTAAATTTGTCGTCAAGCGATGAGCGAGGTGGGAGCACAAATCCATGCCGCAAGAGAGCGCGGATCCCTCGTCACGCTTGAAGGCGGCGAAGGCGTTGGCAAATCGACTCAGATCCGCCATCTCCTGCGCAACCTCCGGGACACGGGAATAGAGGCGATTTCCACGAGAGAGCCGGGCGGATCGCCGGGCGCGGAAATCTTGCGCAAAGTGCTCCTATCGGGCGGCGTGGCGCGCCTTGGCCCGGCCGCCGAAGCAATTCTCTTTGCGGCGGCTAGGGTCGACCATATCGACAAGAAGATCGAACCCGCCCTGGCGGCGGGAACTTTTGTCGTCTGCGACAGGTTCGCGGACTCGACAAGGGCTTATCAAGGCACGCGCGGACAACTCGATCCGCGGTTCCTGCGCGCGCTCGAACGCGTCACCTTGGGCGATGTTCGGCCCAGCCTGACCTTGATCCTCGACCTCCCGGCGGCCGAAGGCCTCGCCCGCACGTCGGCCCGGCGCGGTGGGGGAGAAGCACCCGATCGTTTCGAGCGCGAGGATTTAGAATTTCACGAGAACCTCCGCGCCGCTTTTCTGGCGATAGCGGCGGCGGAACCCATGCGCTGCGCCGTTGTCAACACGGCGCGCGCCGAGGCGGACGTCGCGCACGAGATCTTCGATGTCATATTAAACAGGCTCATCGCTCCGGCGCAAGCGAAGCGGGAGAGACGCGGCTAGTACGATGGCGCCCAAAACCTTGGAATCCAGTCCCGAGTCCGACCGTTTTGAAAATACCCCGCATCCGCGCGAGAGCTATAATTGTTTTGGTCATGCAGAGACGGAAAGGCAACTGCTTTTGTCCTATGTGTCGGGACATTTGCCGCAGGCTTACATTGTTGGCGGGCCGCCTGGCGTCGGCAAAGCCACGCTCGCCTGGCGCCTCGCGCGCTTTCTTCTGGCGAACCCCGGTCCGGCGGCTGCCGCGGGCGAGGCGAGGGCGGATCTTTTTGTTGCCCCCGATCATCTTGTCGCTCGCCAAATCGCCGCAATGGCGCACCCCGATCTCGCTTTCCTGCGCCGCGAGTGGAACGAAAAAGACAAAAGGTTCTTCACCGAAATCCGGGTCGAGGATGTCCGCCGCGCCATCCACATGTTCCAGCAGGCGCCAGGGCGGGGCGGCTACAGGATCTGCATCCTCGATTGCGCCGAGGACCTCAACCCGTCAAGCGCGAACGCGCTTTTGAAACTCATCGAGGAACCGCCGCCGCGCTCGCTGTTTCTAATCGTGGCGAACCGGCCCGGCCGCATGCTGGCGACGCTGCGCTCACGCTGCCAAAAAATCCTTCTCAAATCCCTGATGGCGGCGGACGCCGGCCACGCAGTGGCGGCGCTCGGACCGCCGTGGTCCGCCACCGGCGAAGCGAAGCTTGCGGCCGCGATCGCGCGCGCTCATGGCTCGATCCATAATGTTTTGCGGCTCCTCGACGATCGCGGAATCGCGTTCGACACAAATCTCGGACGCATGCTGGACGATCTGCCTCGAATAGATTGGAGCAACGTCCATGCGTTGGCCGACCGGGTCGCGGTGCGCAACAACGGCAAGGATTACGAGACGATGCTCGCCGCGATCGACGATTGGCTCGATACCAGAGTGCGGCGCGGCGCGCTGAGTCCGGAAGCCAATTGCGCGCGGCTTGCGCCCTACGCCCTTGTATGGGAAAAACTAGCGGAGGCGGCGCGCGAGACCGATACCTTCAATCTGGACAAGAGGCCGTTTGTCCTGTCCCTGTTCGCCGATTTGGCGGCGGCGGCGCGGGCGTCTTCATCCTGACACAGGAGGCGGCAGGGGCTCCGGCGGCTCCGCGCGATGCTTTAAGATTGCAAGTTCATGAGTGCCCGCTCCCCCTTCTATATCACGACCGCGATACCCTACGCCAATGGCGCGCCGCATATTGGACACGCCTATGAGCGGATCGCGGCCGATGCGATTGCCCGCTTCAAGCGGCTCGACAGCTTCGATGTCTTGTTCGTCACCGGGATGGACGAACATGGCCAGAAAATGCAACGGACCGCCGCGCGCGAAGGGGAGACCCCGCAACAACTCGCCGACCGCACCGCGGCGCAATTTGCCGCGATGGGCGCCGCTCTTTTTGCTGGAGCAGACGACGTCGTGCGCACCACGCAAACCCGCCACCATGCGGCCGCGCGCGAGCTTTGGGCCCGGATGGCGGCGGCGGGCGACATTTATCTCTCCAAATATCCCGGCTGGTATTCGGTTCGCGACGAAGCTTTTTTCGACGAAAACGAGCTGATCGAAGGTCCCGGCGGCACCCGTCTCGCCCCGACCGGGGCGCCGGTCGAATGGGTCGAGGAGGAGAGCTATTACTTCAAGCTCTCGGCCTACCGGGACCGGCTCCTCAAGCTATACCGCGATAGCCCGGATTTCGTGACGCCGGAAAAATACCGCAACGAAATTGTTGCGTTTGTCGAACGCGGCCTGACCGATCTTTCGATCAGCCGTTCGACCTTCGACTGGGGCATTCCGGTGCCGGGCGATGCGCGCCATGTGATGTATGTCTGGGTCGATGCGTTGGCGAATTATATCACCGCAACCGGATTCCCGGACCCTAAGGCGCTTCGCGGAAAATTTTGGCCGGCGAGCGCGCATGTGATCGGCAAGGACATTACCAGATTTCACGCCGTCTATTGGCCGGCGTTCCTGATCTCGGCCAAACTTGCGCTGCCTCGCCAAATCGTCGTCCATGGATTTCTCTTCAACCGGAACGAGAAAATGTCGAAGTCGGTTGGCAATGTGATCGATCCGCTAGAGCTCGCCCGGCATTACGGCGCCGACCAGTTGCGGTATTTTCTGCTGCGCGAAGTGCCGTTTGGCCAGGACGGCGCTTATTCGCATGAAGCCATCGTCAATAGGATCAATGCCGATCTTGCCAACGATCTCGGCAATCTCGCGCAGCGCTCCTTGTCGATGATCGCCGCGAATTGCGAGGGCAAGATGCCGGCGCCGTCGCACTTCAGCGATGCGGACTTGGCGATCCTCGACGCGGCGGACGCGCTCCTGGGCAAGGCGCGGATCGCCATGCAGAGCTTCGCGCTGCATGGCGCGCTCGCCGATATCTGGCACGTCGTCGGCGACGCCAATCGCTATTTTGCGGCCGAGCAGCCTTGGGTCAAACGCAAGACTGATTTCGCACGCATGGAGACCATAATCTACGTTACCGCGGAAGTCTTGCGCAAGATCGCGATCCTCTCTCAGCCATTCATGCCCATCGCGATGGCGAAGCTGCTCGATCTCTTGCAAATCGCGCAGGAACATCGCGATTTCGAGCATATTGGTTGGAAAGGCGCCCCAGGCCGGCCTCTGCCAACGCCCGCGCCGGTTTTTCCGCGTTACGTGGAATTGGAAGAAACAGTGCGGATCGGGGATCTCGCGGAGGCAATCATTGTTCCTGGAGTCTCCCGGGAGGCCAAGCGTGCTGATTGACAGTCATTGCCACCTCGATTTTCCGGATTTCGCCGCCGAGCGCCATGCCGTGGTCGGCCGCGCGCGCGCGGCCGGGCTTAAGCGGATGATCACGATCTCGACGCGTGTTCGGGAATTTGCGGCGATCCGCAGCCTCGTCGAGGCCTATGACGACGTCTATTGCACGGTCGGGACGCATCCGCATAATGCGCATGAGGAAGAGGTCACGGCCGCCGAGCTTGTCGATCTCGCGCGCCACCCGAAATGCGTCGGCATTGGCGAGGCCGGACTCGATTATCATTACGACAAAACCCCGCGCGCCATCGCCGCGAGGGTTTTCCGCGCCCATATCGCGGCCGCCCGGCAAAGCGGGCTGCCGATTGTCGTTCATGCCCGCGACGCGGACGCCGATATCGCCGCGATCTTGGGGGACGAGATGGGGAAGGGCGCTTTTGCAGGGCTTCTCCATTGCTTCACCTCGTCCGCCGCGCTTGCCGAGGCCGCGCTTTCGCTTGGGCTCTATATTTCATTTTCCGGCGTCTTGACGTTTAAGAATTCGCGGCCGCTGCGGGAGATCGCCCGCGCGTTGCCAATGGACAGGGTATTGGTCGAAACCGACGCGCCGTATCTGGCGCCGGTTCCCTATCGCGGCAAGCGCAACGAACCGGCATTTGTCGCGGCCACCGCAGAAGTATTGGCCGAAGTGAAGGGCGTTTCGCCGCAAACAATCGCCGCGGCAACAAGCGCCAATGCGCTGCGCCTGTTTTCCAAGATGCCTGCTCCCGCGATCGGCGCGGAGGCGGCGTGAGTCTCACCTTCACCATCCTCGGCTGCGGATCCTCCGGCGGGGTTCCGCGCGTCGGCCAAGGCTGGGGCGCCTGCGATCGCAATAATCCCAAAAACCGGCGCCGGCGCTGTTCGATCTTCGTCGAGCGCACCGGCGAGAACGGCGCCACTACGCAAGTCCTCGTCGACATGTCGCCGGATCTTCGCGAGCAATTGCTCGAACTCGGCATCGGCCGGCTCGACGCCATCATGCTGACCCATTCGCACGCCGACCATATTCATGGAATTGACGAGATCCGGCCTTTGGTCATCATGGCGCGGCGAAAAATCGACCTCTATATGGACGCCGCCACTTCGGCCCTCGTGCGCGCGAATTTTGGTTATGTTTTCGAAACGCCACCCGGCAGCCATTATTCTGCTTTGCTAAATGAACATCGTTTAGTAACAGGCCAAACTGTAACTATAAATGGTCCTGGCGGGCCTCTGAATGCTGTTCCGTTCAAGCTTCAACATGGCGAGATTGACGCGCTCGGTTTTCGGTTTGGCAAGGTCGCCTATTCGCCCGATCTCAACGCCGTTCCCATCGAGAGCCTCGATTTTCTGGAGGGGCTCGACCTGTGGATCGTCGACGCTTTGCGCTACACGCCGCACCCCAGTCATTTTTCCTTGCCGGAAACGCTCGACTGGATCGCCAAATTGCGGCCCAAGCGCGCGATTCTCACCAATCTTCATAGCGATCTCGATTTCGCGCGGCTCAAAGGCGAACTTCCGGCGAATGTCGAACCTGCTTTCGATGGCATGCGAATTTGCGCCTGAATTGGGCCGGTCAGCTTTAATCTCACTTTTCAGCTTCGTAACATAGGCCGCTGATATCAAATGCTCATTGTAGATGCGAACATATGGTGCGCTCAGCCGCGCCATGGGATCTGAGTGTATGTTCCATAATATAGATTATGCGAATCGCCGCCTTGGCGGGCGATCTTTTCCAATCGCGCGCCTTCAAACCATGCCGATTGGAGTAGCCAAGCAGGCCGACAATTGCTATGCTTTATACGGCACGGGATTTTCGGCATTTGGAACAACGACTGTCGGCGCGCTTATGGGCTGGCACCCTTGCGGGGCTGGCCCTTTGGCGCGCGCGTTTTTCGGAAATTGCGCCGACGAGCCGGTGGGAGCTAACGGAGGAACCCGCGCCAGGTCAACGTTGGATATGATTTTTTGGTGGAGACGAGCAGGCACATCATGAGCAAAGGTAGAGATTTCCGGGGACCCAAGAAGCGCGGTTTCGATGACGATGGGCCTTCGCCCTATGATTCTCCGCGGCCGAGCCGGACCCCGCGAGGGAGCTTCGGAGCCGGAAGCGGCGGTCCCCAGGAAATGGCGCCGCCAAGCGGGCCGAGCATCGACGCTGTCGTCAAATGGTTCAAGGGCGAAAAGGGTTTCGGCTTCGTCGAGTTGAGCAATGGAGCCGGCGACGCGTTCCTGCATATCGGCGCGCTTCAGGCAGCGGGATATGAGTCGGTTCCGCCTGGCGCGAAGTTGAAGGTAAATGTCAGCAATGGCATGAAAGGTGCTCAAGTCACACGCGTCCTCGAGGTCGACACCGCTGGAGCGGCGGAAAGGGCGCCACCGTCTCGCGGGTTTGGCGATTCGCCCCGCCCGCAGCGCCGCGCCCCGGATCCTTCGACCGCGGTTTCGATCACGGGGATTGTCAAATGGTTCGATGACCACAAGGGCTTCGGCTTCGTTCAATCGAATGATGGCGGCAAGGACATTTTTGTCCATATTTCGATCCTCGGTCCGGCGGGAATCCAGAACCTTGCCGAAGGCCAGCCCGTGACGATGCAGGTCGTCGATACGCCAAAGGGCCGCGAGGCTTTGTCTATCTCGCTCGATTGAACGGGAGCGGCGCCGCCCATTCGGCTATCGTCAAAAGGGCGAGGGGTGCGATCCCTGCTCCCTCTCGCTTTCCCTCTCCCGGTTGTCGGGCATTGTCTGATGCAGCCATCCCGCGATATCGGCCGCCTGATCGAAATCATGGCGCTTTGCGCCGGCCTGGGACCGGCTGCGGTTGGAATATCGAGCAGACATTCGAGACCATCGTCCCTTATACGATCAAAGAAGCCTACGAGATCGCCGACGCCGTCGCGCGCGGGAATATGCGGGATTTCAAGGAGGAATTAGGCGATCTCCTGCTCCAGGATGTTTTTCAAGCGCTAATTGCCGAGGAGCGCGGACTCTTCGATTTCGGCGGCGGGTCGAGGCGATCGCGCAAAAAATGATCCGCCGCCATCCGCATGTGTTTTCCGCGGCGGGCGATCTCTCTCCCGAGCAAGTCAAAGCCCTCTGGGCGGGCATCAAACAGGAAGAAAAATCCGCGAAAAATGCGGCATTGAGGGCGACTTGCGACGCCGACGGCGAGCGCGCCGGAGCTTCGCCCGGCGGCCTTCTCGACGATGTTCCGCTCGCCCTGCCCGGCTTGACCCGTACGGTAAAATTGCAGGCGAAGGCCTCGTGCGCTGGGTTCGACTGGACCGGCGCCAGATTGGTGCTCGAAAAAATTCGCGAGGAAACCGGAGAAATCGAAGCCGCGTTCGATGCGGGCGATCCCCGCGCAGTGGAGGACGAAATCGGCGATCTGCTCTTTGCAGTCGCCAATCTCGCTCGTCATGCGCGAGCCGATCCGGAGGCGGCCATCCGCCGGGCCAACGCCAAGTTCGAACGGCGGTTCCGCTTTATCGAGAACGCATTGGCGGCCATTGGCAAAGCGCCGGGTGACGCGGCGTTGGAGGAAATGGAGGCGCTTTGGAAGATCGCGAAAAAATGCGAAAAGTAAATCACGCCGTGACGGGCTTTGGTCCGGCCATGGGCCGCGCCGCGTTCCAGGTTCGTCCGAGGGAGAATCCGACCCGCTTGGCCGGAAAGGGCCGCCCCGCTTTACGCACGCCTGGCGGCGGCTGCGGGAAACTTCCGCCGGACCGGCTCCGCGCGTTCCGGCACGACCCGAACCCGCACATGAACGGCGCCGTCCGCCGCCGTGCTTTTGCCCATGACTTCGGTATTCTCGTGCAGCCAGTGAAGCCCCGCGCCATTGGCCGGATCGAGCGCGATGTCGAAGACAATCCGGCCGCTTGAGAGGCTCGTTTCAATCGCGGCGCGAAGGTCTTCGAGGCCCTGCCCCGTCAATGCCGAAACCATGACCGGGTCACCGCGCGAAAACCGCTGAGCGCTTCGCCGCGCGGCGAGGGCGGCTTCGCCCAAGAGATCGCATTTGTTCCAAACCTCCATGAGGCGGCGATCGCTGGCGGGATCGATTCCGAGACCGGCGAGGATGGCGTCCACATCGGCGTGCTGCGCTTCGGCGTCATCATGCGCGATATCGCGGACATGCAAAATGGCGTCCGCTTCAAGGACTTCCTCAAGTGTCGCCCGGAAAGCCTTGATAAGCATGGTTGGCAAGTCAGAAATAAAGCCGACGGTATCGGAGAGAATGATTCGACCGCCATGCGGCAGCGCGATGCCGCGCAAGGTGGGATCGAGAGTCGCGAAAAGCATGTCTTCGGCGACCACTCCTGCCTCCGTCAGCCTATTGAACAGACTGGATTTTCCCGCGTTCGTGTAGCCGACAATCGCGACAATCGGATAAGACACGGCGCGGCGGCTTTGGCGATGCAGGCCGCGCGTCCGTTTGACGCCTTCGAGGTCGCGTTCGATGCGGGTCATCCGCTCCTCGATGCGGCGGCGGTCGGCCTCGATCTGGGTTTCGCCGGGACCGCCGAGGAAGCCAAAACCGCCGCGCTGACGTTCTAGATGGGTCCAGGACCGCACCAGCCGCGATTTTTGATAGGCGAGATGAGCGTGCTCGACCTGCAGCGCGCCTTCCCGTGTCCGTGCCCGGCGGCCAAAAATTTCGAGGATCAGTCCGGTGCGATCGATGACCTTGGCCGCAAGCGCGCTTTCGAGATTGCGCTGCTGCACCGGCGACAAGGAGCAATCCATGACAACAAGATCAATCTCTTCCGCGCTCACCAGAGCCGCGAACTCGGCGGCTTTGCCTTTGCCGAGGTAAGTCGCAGGCCGGATTTGCGCAAGCGGAGCGATTTGCCCCGCGACAATTTCAACGTCGATCGCCTGGGCAAGCCCAAGCGCTTCGGAAAGACGAGCCTCGTGCGAGCGCCCGCGCGCCGCTTTGGCAGACGCCGCTAGCTCAGCTTTGCGGCGCGCGCCAGCGTCGAGATAAGGACCGACCACCAGAGCCCGGGTACGCGCCTCGTTAGCTTGGCCGGCGCCGCGTTTGGTTTCCGGGCCGGCCTTCAGCGCCGATTTTGTACCGTTCGCAAGGACGCCGATGCAAAACTCCCATGCCTAGATCAAAATGCCTGCCGCCATGGCGTTGGCGCGTTGCCCCGATCGGATTTCCGGGATGCCCGAACAAATCAAGCGCCGAAGATCGGGTTCCAGGTTTTTCGAGATTATCCTATGACCCGGCGTGTCCCGCATCGTCGCCGGGCTCGAACATCTGAATCGGCTGGCCGGGCATGATCGTCGATATGGCATGCTTATAGACGAGCTGGGAATGCCCGTCGCGGCGCAGCAATACGCAGAAATTATCAAACCACGTGACGACACCTTGCAGTTTGACGCCGTTGACCAGGAAGATCGTGACAGGAACCTTGTTCTTACGGACAAAATTGAGAAAAGTGTCCTGGAGATTTTGTGGCCGCTCCCCTCCCATGTCCCAGAATCCTATTTTGTTCTTGGCGCCGTGCCCGGCGCACATTGCTCATTAAGAACCACCGGTGCCGTTTGGCTACCGTTTGCCCCAAGGACCGCTTACGCGATCGCTTCAACGCCTTCGATACGAAGCCGCGCGGATTCAATGCGAGACCATACCTTATCTTGGCAGGTTGGAAACCAGCTCGCGAGTAACACCGTCTCCCTAAAGAACGGCGATTAGATTAATAAACCCGCGATCCGGCCACCCCCGATCATATTAGCCCAATGGGCGGCGCCGCAAGCACTACTTTGATCATTGTCGTCAGGATTTAAAAAAGCTAGCCAAAAGGTTACGAGGATCGCGCCGCGGCGGCGGCATGAAACATCGCGCGCAATTTCGATGCGACCGGTCCAGGAATCCCCGCGCCGATCGCGCGCCCGTCGATGCGCACAACCGGCATAATGAGGGTCGTCGCGCCGGTAATAAAGGCCTCCCGCGCGGCAAAAACCTCTTCGAGGTTAAATTTTCTTTCCTCCAATTTCAGACCTTCCGCCGCGACGATTTCGATCAGCGTGGTCCTGGTGATGCCGCGCAGGATGGAATGATCGAGCTGACGCGTGACGACAACTCCAGCCTTGCTGATAATCCAAGCGTTCGATGCCGCCCCTTCGGTGACCATGCCCAGCGAATCGACAAGCCAGGCCTCGCAGGCACCGCTCTCGCGCGCCAGCTGGCGCGCAAGAACGTTGGGCAGCAGGGAAATCGTCTTGATATCGGCCCTTTTCCAACGCAGGTCGGGGGTGGTGATGATGCTGATGCCCTTGCGCGCAGTGATATCGCTTTTTTCAGGATCGACATGACGCGCGGTGACGACCAGGCTCGGACGCGCAGGCTTTTGCGGAAAGACGTGGTCGCGTGGCGCCACCCCGCGAGTCACCTGCACATAGACGAAGCCATTCTCGACCCTGTTCCTCGCCATGACTTCGCGGACCACCACCGCGAGCGCGCGGGCCGGCACAGGCGGGGCGATTTGCAATTCCGCAAGCGAATAGGCGAGCCGCTCGAAATGGCGCCTTTCGTCGATCAAGGCGCCGCGAAAGACTTCGCACACTTCGTAGACGCCATCGGCGAATTGGTAGCCGCGGTCTTCAATATGAACCATGGCGTCGCGGTGCAAGACATACCGGCCATTGACATAAGCTGCCCTGCTCATGCGCGCGCTCGCGATTTCAACGAAGAACCAAAGAACCACGGCAGCATTGCGAGAGTCCGGCCTGGTGAATTTATGAGAACGTCATGCCTATGCGCTAGCGTCATGCCGGTGGCGGTGGCGCGCGTCAAGCCGCTTTCGCCCTTTGCCATCCACGATGGCGCCGCCGTTACCACGCCGCCTTCGCCGGGCGCCCACCCTTGCGGAGCAAGGCGTGCGAAAATTTTCAAATTTTTGTGGTTCACCGCCGGCATTTTTCTGGTTATGTTGTCGGTAAGATAATCGTCCGCGTTTGCGCACTCACGTAGGCTTGGCGAAAAAGAACATCGGGAGGATACGATGCAAACTTCGCGAGGGAAGTTGGTGGCCAGCTTCACGGCGGTGACGCTTGGAGGAGTCCTGCTCGCGGTGTTGGGGTTGCGTTCACTTCTTCCAACAATCCACTAATCCACTAATCAGATAAGAGGAGAGCCCACCGTGCAACTATATGGGAGTAAAACAGTTCGGGCATTCCTGCTGACGGCCAGCATAATCGGCGGCTTAAGCCTAGCCTATGCCCAACAAGAGCAGCGCGGCGCAACCAGCTATTTGCCCGTGGACATCAAGGAATCGTTCGCGTCGATCATGGCGCGAATGAAAGCGGCGAAGCCGGATAACGAGAAGGAACATAGCGACCTTCTCAGTGCGCGCTACGACATGAGCAACCGGCCGGCCAAAGACGCGGCCATGTCGCGAGGAAAGCTCGTGCAGGAGGGCGTTCGCGTCAAGCTGCCCGCCGGCGCAACCTGGGACCAGCTGGCGTCGATGAGCCCAACGGAAATCCGCGATAAGAACCAATTCCCCAAGGGATTCTATCCGCTGCCGCATCCAAACCATGCAGAACAAGGAATGGTTTTTCCCAAGTTTGAAATCAAGGAGGTCGAGAAGCAGGAAGGGCGTGATCTCACCCGCTTCGATTTGGATTTCGACCTCCCGGATCACTTTCTACCCGAATTTCCGGCGCCGATCTACCTAACCACGCGTCCGGACCTCGGCGATGTCTCCCAGGGCAAACTGGTCACCATCGAGAACTATTATGAGCTCTTCAACGGCATCCTGAATCCTAAACAGCTCGATGGGCTCCGCCTATTGCTGACGCCATTCGCGCAACAACAGTTCAACCAGACCGAGGATCGGCGTTCGGAGAAGCCGAGCCGTGGCGTCGCCTGCCTCGATTGTCATGCGAACGGCCACACCAACGGCGCGACGCATACTGTCGGCGATATCCGTCCGCAGTCCAATCGCCATCGGATCGATACGCCTTCGCTCCGCGGCGTGAACATCCAGCGGCTCTTCGGCTCGCAACGCGCCTTGAAATCGGTCGAGGATTTCACCGAATTCGAGCAGCGCGGTGCCTATTTCGACGGCGATCCGGTCACCGCCACCAAGAAAGGGGTCAATATTCTGGAACGTGGCAGCCAAGTCCACGATATGGCGGAAGTGCAGGAGCTGTTCGACTTTCCGCCAGCGCCGAAGCTCGACATCTACGGGAAGCTCGACCCGGCAAAAGCGACTCCGGCGGAACTCCGCGGCCAGGAAATCTTTTTTGGCAAAGGGCAATGCGCGGCCTGCCACACCCCGCCCTACTATTCCGACAATACCATGCACAATCTGCAAGTCGAGCGCTTCTACCGGCCCGAGATGATCACCCACATGCTGGCCAGCGCCGACGGGCCGATCAAGACCTTTCCGCTGCGCGGCGTCAAAGACTCGCCACCCTACCTGCATGACGGGCGGCTCCTGACGTTGGACGATACGGTCGAGTTTTTCAATCTGGTCCTCGGCGCCAAACTGACCCCGACGGAAAAACAAGACCTGCTGCAATTCCTTCGCGCGCTTTAGCGGCTCACCGTCGCAACCCGAGAACCGGTTCGCGACGGTGAGCCACCCAAGGCAGCGATGGCGTCCCTGACGACGCGGGAAAGCGGCTATGGCGTGGCAAGTGCACGTCGGACCCAGAGGCGATCGCTTCGGCGGCGATCTGGCCCAAAGATTTTGAAGGATCTCAAGGCTCCCCTAAAGAAGGAAGATGGTCGGCGAGCACGACTGGTTCCTCGATTTGGGCGAGCAAGCACTGAGTTTTGGCCCGCAGCGGCGCGCCTTCAGCCCGCGCGAAACCGCAGCCGCAGCTTTGCCGCGAGGTCGCGCGTGTTCCGCTTGAGCTTCACGGAAAAGGCCCAGATCCGCGTTGTCCGTGCCCAGGCGAGAAGACGATCGCGAATGCCGGTCAACCAATCCATGAGTTTGGCGAACCAAGGAATCGTTTTGAGTTTCGCCCGCCCCGAGTGATAAATCCGCTCCACGACGAGGAGGCTCACGAGATAAGCCATCGAAATGGTACCGAGGCCGGTCGCGAACTGTCCTTCGGTCATCAAATACAAGGCATAGATTTTGGCGGGTTCCGCGACGGCGAAGGGGATTGCCAGCAAAACAAGGATCGCGTAGGGCGGCAGGGCGGCGATGATGTCTTGCAGACGAATGACAAACTGGAGTCTTGCCACCCATCCGAGCAGCGGCCGGACCACCGGCGTGACGATGCCGTCGAGAACGACATAGAGGACCACGACGGCTTTTGCCGGGAACAGGAACAAGCGGCGCAAGGTGGAATTTTCGTCTGTTTTGGCCAAGAATATCGTTCCTCTTTGGCCCCGTTCCGCGACGCTCTCAATCGGCTACAAGAAGGCGGCGAAAGCGAAGCTGCGGCCAGCCCCGCCCTCATCGTATTCGCGGGCGAACGGAGGAGAAGGCCGTGGTCCGATGTCCCCGCAAGCGCGCGCCTATTGCACCACCCTGAATCTTGGCGCGTTTTGCTCGTTGAAGCCGCCCGTGCCGGCGCCAAGACTGTTGAGATCGCCACGTCCGCCGCTTCCCGCGCCAATTGCGCTGCCATTGATGCCGCCGGTATCCAGGCCAAGCTCAACCTGGTCGCTGAGGCCGCCGGTTCCAACGCCCAGACCGCGTCCGACACCGTTGATGCCGCCCGTTGAAGTTCCCAAGGCCGTGTTATCTTGAAGCCCGCCGGTCCCAGCGCGGGTCGTGCCCGAGATACCGCCAGTGGCATTTCCTACTCCCAAGCTAATGCCGCCGGTCCCGGCGCCGAGATGGCCGGTGCCGACGATCAGCCGTGCACGTTGGCCTGCCGGCCCCGCTCCGTTGCCAATGCCGGTGCCGGCGACGCCCCCTCCCCGGGTGATGACGACAGGAGCCTGGGCAGGCGCCTGGGCGTGAGCGGCAATCGAGGAACCGCCAACCAATGCCGTCGCCACGGCCAGGATCAATCGACACCGCATGTGCCTCTCCGTAATGCTGGCCGGTGCCGCAGCTTTGGCACCGGACTTTGAAAAAATCACCATAGCATTAGAGCCCGATCAGCGAAAGTGGAAAACGCTGCCGCTCTTGCGTGGAGACACGGCCGCGACTTTAGGTTTCGCGGCCGGTAACGCGAAAGCGGCGGCCCGGCGCGGGCCGTGCGCAAGCGAAGCCCTCACTCCATAAGAAAATGCTTCGACAGTTTCAACCCCTGGCCCTGGTAATTCGAGACGGCGCTCGCGCCGTAAGGGAGTTGCGGCGCCTCGGCCATTTTCTCATACACAAGACGCCCGATCACCTGGCCATCCTCGAGGATGAATGGAACTTCGTGGCTGCGGACTTCGAAAACCGCGCGGGCGCAGGGATGATTGTTCGCGCCCCCGCCGAAGCCAGGATCGAAAAAGCCCGCGTAATGCACCCGGAACTCGCCCATGGCGGGGTCGATTGGAACCATTTCGGCGGCGAGATCGGGGGGGATCTGCAACCGTTCCCGCGATGCCAGGATGTAAAATTCGTCCGGGTCGAGGATCAGCCTTTTGTCCGGCCTGGCGCGGACAGGGTCCCAATAATCGGCCACCCGATATGCGCCGGCCCGATCCACATCGAGAATATCGGCATGTTTCTGCGCTCTGTACCCGATCACGCCGTCGATCGGTTCGGCGCTTAAGCCAACCCGGAGAACAAGCCCGTTGGAGCGCAACTCCAAAGCGTGGTCGACAAGCGGCATATTCTTATGACGATCGCGCAAGTCCTTGTCCTCGATGCTGAAATCGGTGCGTTCGAGCTGCTGCGAGTTCAGCCTGCGGAAGCGGATCTGATTGAGTTTCGAGCCTTTGTGCACCCGCACGCTAAAGCTGCGCGGCGAGACTTCGACATAGAGGCGCCCCTCATAGCCTCGCGCCACACGGTCGAACATATCGCTCTTGTCGGTGATGAGGCGGGTGAAAATATCGAGGCGACCGGTCGAGCTTTTCGGGTTGGCGATCGCCGAAATACTGTCCGGCAGATTCAAATGCTCCATAAGAGGCATCACATAGACGCAGCCGCGCTCCAGGACGGCGCCATTGCCGTCGATGTCGATTTCGTCGCCGGCGCTCCCGAGGGCATCGAGGCGCTCGCGGACGGAATAGGCCTTGCCCGGCAAAAAGCTCGCGCGCACGCGGTAGGCCCGCCCGCCCAAGCGCAGATCGAGGCTCGCCGGCTGAAACTGCTCGCTCTCGATCTCGCCTTCGGCCTGAATCATCTTGCGCCGCGCCATCAGTTCGATTTTTTCGCGCGGAAGCAGGCCGAACTGGGTGCCGAACTCATTGGCGCCTAGGAGCGGCGCGGCACCGGTCGCGTGCCCCGGCTTGGCGAAAAGGAAGAGCGGCTGGACGGTCATGAGGGTTTAACGCCTCGCTCGAAAGGGGTTTGCCATGGCGTCTTAGGACGAAATAAAACGCCCGTCGCGATGCTTCTTTGCAAATCCCCGCTGTCCACCGGGTTGAGATATGTTACATCGAGAGGTAAACAATCGGTGGCTCGATGGGTCAGAGTCCGCAAGGGGCGGCGCGGTGGGCGCTTGCCACGCGGCCCTGCCCTGCCGGCCGCGACGAGGAGATTTAGACGAGGAGATTGGGATGAACGCTCGCGGGCAAAAGCCCGACATGAAAACCCTGCATCCGGCAACCCAGCTCGTCCATGGCGGCACCAATCGTTCGCAGTTTGGCGAGGTCTCCGAGGCCCTGTTCCTCACCCAGGCCTACGCTTACCCGGACATGGAAACGGCCGAGGCGCGGATGAAGGGCGCCGAGCCCGGCTATGTCTATTCGCGCTACTCCAATCCGACCGTCGACATGTTCCAGCAGCGGATCGCCTTGCTCGAAGGAGCGGAGGCGGCGCGCGCGACGGCGAGCGGCATGGCCGCGGTCACGACGGCGCTGATGGCGCAGCTCCGGGCGGGGGATCATGTGGTCGCCGCCCGCGCCATGTTTGGAGCCTGTCTTTATGTGGTCGAGGATATGCTGCCACGCTTTGGCGTTCCGTCTACCCTTGTCGACGGCGGCGATCTGTCCCGATGGCGCGCGGCGATGCGGCCGGAGACAAAGCTCCTGTTTCTCGAAACCCCGACCAATCCATGTCTTGAAGTCTACGATATCGCGGCCATCGCGGCGATCGCGCACGAATATGGCGCGCGCCTTGTCGTCGACAATGTCTTCGCGACCCCGATTTTGCAAAAGCCGCTTGCGCTTGGGGCCGATTGCGTTGTCTACTCGGCGACAAAGCATATCGACGGGCATGGCCGCTGTCTCGGCGGCATTATTCTCGGCGGCCGCGATCTTATCGAAAACGAGATTCATCCATTTTATAAACAAACCGGTCCGTGCCTTTCTCCATTCAACGCCTGGGTTTTCCTAAAATCGCTCGAGACGCTTGCCTTACGCGTTCGCCAGCAGGGGCAAAACGCCGAGCGGATCACGGAATTTTTGAGCGGCCACCGCCATGTCTTCAACGTCCGCTACCCTGGCCGGCCGGATCATCCCCAGGCCGATGTCGTCAAGCGGCAGATGTCGGGCGGGGGCACCCTCGTCTCGTTTGAGGTCCGGGGCGGCAAGCCGGCGGCCTTCGCTTTCGCCAATCGGCTTTCGCTCATCGCCATTGCAAATAATCTGGGCGATGCGAAAAGCCTTATCACCCATCCGGCGACGACGACGCATCAAAGGCTGACACCGGAGGCGCGGGCCGCGTTGGGGGTTACTGATGGGCTTTTGCGCCTCTCGGCCGGGCTCGAGGACGCCGGCGATCTCATCGCGGATTTGGACGCGGCGCTGGAGGTGCTGGACAGCCAGGATCTCGCCGCCGAGTGATGCGCATTTTTCTTTCGCGCACGAGACGCCCGAAGACCGGCTTGCCTCACAGTGGCCTGTCTCATAGTAACGATACGGAGAGCCATTCCGGCCGGAGAGACGAAAAAAATATTTTAGCACCCAATAGCCGGTTCAGCTCCCAAAGCGCCGCTCTCTGGTTAGGCGCCTGGGCAGTTCCCTGCACCGCCAGATTGAACTGAGGGAATTGACCATGTACTACGAAGACGTGCGACTGAAGCCCGGCGATACGGTCTCGGGGTTGACGACCAAATATTGTTACAAGGCCGCGGATTGGGGAAAGATTTGGAAGGATCCCAAAAACTCGGGCCTGGTTCTTGTGCGCAAGGATTCCGCCAATGTGCGACCGGGCGATTTATTGCACATTCCGATCCCTTGGAAACTGGTCACCAACACGGTCACTCTGGAGGCGGACGGTGCGAGCATCGTGCTTGAGCGAGACGGGGAGCTTGGCGAGCAAGTGACGTTTGTGCAAACTGTCTATAGTAATGACCCGAGTGTTGAGGGCGCCGGGCCTTTTTGTGTCGATGCTTGCCAGCCTGACGACGACGAACCATTTTATTTCACCGCCGCGGAGCTGACGGCCGATCCCAACCGGCGCAAGCGTTTTCGGGATCGTTCGAGGCGGCCCACACCATCGGTCGAGCAAGGGACCACGAGGTGGCGCGCCGTGGTTTCGTTGGCGGTGGTGACCGGCCAGCGATTGACGGTTTACAAGTCCTACGTCTGGGGCTGGAATATGACTCCGGCAAATGTAATTACCACCTTCCTTCCCCGTGCGCGTGAAGCGACCGGGGAAGGAAATGATGGGACACACCTTCCCCGTGCGCGTGAAGCGACCGGGGAAGGAAATGATGGGACACATCAACTTGCTGCGGAAAGGGAAGGGCAAAACAACTGATTTCAAGACGGTCGGTTGGGGTTTCCGCTCGGCCTGACTCCCAAGTGACACCGGCAACGCGAGGCGCAAAGGCTATGCTGAGCGAGTGCTGGACCGAATGGCCTTGGCGGAGTTTCGTCGCGGACCATTACGCGATCGGAGGCGAGGATGAATAAGATATTGATCTTGCGGGGCAATTCTGCTCCGGCAGGGACATATCCGGACGAGCAAGGGAACAAAATTGCGTGGCCGAAGGGAGCGTTGCACGTGAAAGCCGCGTGCGAATACGCGAGGCGGAAAGGCTATACAGGAGTAGTGCTGAAAGTGCCGGGCCAGCCGTAGGGCACGCATAGTCCGCAGGCTAACGCGGTCTTGGACAGGCATAAGGGATTGTTTCTGCCGGACAAAGCGGTTACCGCGTTTGATCGTGCGGTTTGTCCAGCAGATCCCCGAGCGTTGCACCAAGCGGTCGCGTTAGAATGAACGCCGCCCAAAATAGCAAGGTGTGCGAGATTTTCGTGTAAAAATATGCGGCGGCGACAACCGCCAGACCGGCGGCGAAGACGACCGCACCGGCCTCGTAGCCGAGCCCGTTCGTGTCGGCCATCCAGTCGCCCAGTGCCGTGCCAAGCGTCTGCGAGAACAGTATCGCTACCCAATAGAACATCTCGACCCGTGGCGTAGCGACGGTATTGACGGAGATGGAGCCCTCCGACCAGCGCCATACGGCAAGGGAGGCAATCAGCCCCGCGAACAGAATCGACGATCCGCCGAAATAATACAAACGCAATCCGCCGCCAGATTACCCGGTCGTGTAGAAAGTGCCGAACGGCAAAGACCTCGAATCACATATGTTCGGACCCGAGTGGCTGCTCGATGATACGCCCGCAGATGATAGATACCGGGATCTGCCGCCGTGTGTAGTAGAGGATGATGATAATTGAGCGCTTCCTCGCCCGATCGCACCATGGCGCCGCGCGGCTTGACGCGCGCCTTCCGCGTTCTTACCTTGCGAACAGTCGCGCGCCGGGTATTGTCCCGCGCCCGAGTTCGCGAGAGATGGCTCATGTCCACCGTTAAAGTCACGGATGCCAATTTTGAATCCGAAGTAAAGGCGGCCGGCGGGCCAGTTGTCGTGGATTTCTGGGCCGAATGGTGCGGACCATGCAAGATGATCGGTCCGGCCCTCGAGGAAATCGCCAAGGAAATGCAGGGCAAGGTGACCATCGCCAAGCTGAACGTCGATGAAAACCCCGGCGTGGCTGGAACTTACGGCATCCGCAGCATACCGACACTCATGCTGTTCAAGGACGGTAAAATGGCCTCCTCGAAGGTCGGCGCCGCGCCGAAAAGCGAGTTGAAAAAATGGATCACCGAGGCTATCTGACGGTTGCAACCGCGCCGCGTTTTTCGGGTGGCTCCCCGCTGCGGAAGCGAGAGGCTCGCTCAACTAGATCTATCATGTGAGCCGCCGCATGAATCGTCAGCGGGTGATGTGTAAAGCCCGGTCTCGGAGATATGTAGGGCGCCATTTCGCGAGCCAGTTCGAGCTGTCGATCCGATGCTGCGGCAAGCAGTGAAATCACCAGATTCTCCAACGCGATTACGCGGATGTGGAGCGCCACCAGTTCGGCGTCGCCAATTTTTGCAACCGGAATTCGATCTTCGACCGATGTCGGAGCCATCTGCGGACCGCATGGCCCGGCACCCCCCTCGTTGTCCCATCTGGTCAGCGCTCGTTGACGCTGCGGCGAGTCGTCGGGGGCATCGGAGCCTTGGCGAGACATACGGTTATCTCCTTCGAAGGGCATTTGAATCAGTTCGAACGTCGTCATTGATAACCGATGTTCATCACATAGTCACGAAGGAGAGTTTCCTCGTTCTACACTTCGCCCAGCAAGTTCTGGAGAGCATCTCGCGCATAGATGATCCCGATTGGTTTCCTGCACTGATCGACAACCGGAATGCGTTGCAGTTCATCGCCTACCAGACATCGTGCAGCGACTCGCTCGGCCGGCAGGAGATGACGTCGCGCGTCATGATCGTGTCCACCCTGGCCGTGCAGCCACCTCCGCTGCACTGCCTGATCTGCCCAACGATGTCGGTCTTCGTGACGACGCCGACCATACCTCCGTCGTCGTCACACACTACGACGAGATCGGTGTGAGGCTCGGACATGAGGTCGGCCGCGTCCCTCACGAAGGCTCCGGCGCCGATCGTCGCGAGGCGCTCACGCGCTCTAGGCAACATCTTCTCGGCAAACATTCCTGCCCTCTCTTTACGGGAGCACTTCCATTGCGCTTGATCCGGCAGGACTGTGCGCTCCTTGAGAGCAAAGCGCAAACCTTAACATCGCTCGGGCCGTCGCCGGACGGCGTAGCGTATTCCTCGCGTCCCCTGATGAAATGGCAGCCGGTAAGGGGACGGCTGGCGAGGGGACTTGTCCGTGTTGCCTGCCGCCTCACGGCAGGAAGCAAAAAAGACCTCGCGCGAGGTCTTTTTTTTGTGGAGGGTGTCGTTAATTCTTTGGAGAGGACGGGTTTCAACTTGTCGATATTGTGTGGGCTGCGGTGGGCGAGCGCATGAGCAAATATGCGGTGAAGGAAATCTTCCTGACGTTGCAGGGCGAAGGCGCGAACGCTGGACGCGCCGCCGTGTTTTGCCGCTTTGCCGGCTGTAATCTCTGGTCCGGCCAGGAAAAGGATCGCTCCTCCGCCACCTGCGGTTTCTGCGACACCGATTTCGTTGGCATGGATGGGACGGGCGGCGGCAGCTTTGTTGACGCGGCAGCCCTTGCCACGGCAATTGAGAACGTTTGGGCGGGCGGCAAAGAGAACCGCTTCGTGGTTTTCACCGGCGGCGAGCCTTTGTTGCAGCTCGATGAAGCGCTGATCGCCGCGGTCCATGCGCGGCGTTTTGACGCCGCCGTCGAAACCAATGGCACGCTGCCGCCGCCGCTAGGCCTCGACTGGATTTGCGTCAGCCCCAAGGCAGGCGCGCCGCTCGTTGCCAACTCGGGGTCCGAACTGAAACTCGTTTTCCCGCAACAAGGTCTGACGCCGGAGGATCTTTCGGGGCTTGCTTTCTCGAATTTCTGGTTGCAGCCGATGGACGGCTGCGACCTTGCCGCGAATACGGCGGCGGCAATCGCATATTGTCTCGATCACCCGCGCTGGCGGCTTAGCCTGCAAACCCATAAGTTCATCGGCATGCCATGAAGGTTGTTTTGTGAAGATCTCGCAGGCCTTCCGTTTCGAGGCGGCGCACACTCTGCCCTATGTCGCGGAAGAACACCGCTGTCGCCGGCTGCATGGGCATTCCTATCGCGTGGAATTGAGGCTTGAGGGTCCTGTCGATCCGGTCACCGGCTTTGTCGCCGATTTCCTCGCGATCGAGGCCGCGTTCAAATCTTTGCTTGAGCAGCTCGACCATCAATATTTGAACGATATCGAGGGACTCGAAAACCCCACGGCGGAAAATATCGCGATCTGGATCTGGGAGCGGACCAAGACCCCCCTGCCCCAGCTTGTGCGCGTCGTCGTGTTCGAGACGCAGGATTGCTTCGCGGAATACGACGGAAATTGAGTGCGGCTTTCCACCCGGCCGGCGGAGGCGGCGCCCTTCGCTTATGTCACGAATGGGAATTCCAACACTGTCTCGGTGATCGACACGGCCACAAAAAAGGTTGTGGCCACGGTCCTGGTGGGGAATTCACCCGAAGGGGACGCCGTCACCCCGGACGGGAAACATGCCTATGTCGCGAATGCGGGCTCCGGCAATGTTTCGGTGATCAAAACGGCCAACAACAAGGTGGTGGCCGCGATTCTGGTGGGAAATTTGCCCACTGGGATCGCCATCACCCCGGACGGGAAACACGCCTATGTGACGAATAACGGCGACGGCACTGTCTCGATGATCGCCACGGCCACCAACACGGTGGTGGCCGCGGTTCTGGTGGGGAATAACCCCCTTTTCATCGCCGTCACTCCGGACGGGACACACGCCTATGTCGCGAATGGGGGCTCCGGCAATGTTTCGGTGATCAAAACGGCCACCAACAAGGTGGTGGCCACGATCCCGGTGGGGAACGTCCCCGAAGGGGTCGCCATCGCCCCGGATGGGACACACGCCTATGTCGCGAATGGTGGCTCCGGCAATGTTTCTGTGATCAAAACGGCCACCAACAAGGTGGTGGCCACGATCCCGGTGGGGAATAACCCCCGTGTGATCGCCGTCACCCCGGATGGGACACACGCCTATGTCACGAATGGTAACTCCGCCCCCGTTTCGGTGATCGACACGGCCACAAAAAAGGTGGTGGCCACGGTTCTGGTGGGGAATTCACCCACTGGGGTAGCCTTCACCCCGGATGGGACACACGCCTATGTCGCGAATGAAAACTCCGGCAATGTTTCGGTGATCAAAACGGCCCCCAACAAGGTGGTGGCCACGATCCCGGTGGGGAATGAACCCATTTCCGTGGGCATTGGGCCGCCATGAACCTGGAGGCGCCGCGCCATAGCGGATTTTCGAGTTCGGAGCGAAACTTGAAACTCACCGGGCGCAAAATCAATGCGGCGAGAGCGAGGAACATAGCGAGATAAAAGCCGGAGAAAGCGACCGCATAGAGCATCGGCCAGGCGGCGAAGCTGGCGCCGGCACCAAGGATCAGCCAGACCTGATTGCCTTCCCAGACCGGACCGATCGTGTTCAGGACGATCCTGCGTTCGTTGTCCGTCCGCGCGACAAAGGGCAGGAGCATGGCGGCGCCGATGTCGAAACCATCCATGACCGCAAAGCCGATAAGCAAGGTGCCGAGCAGCAGCCACCAGACGAGCCGCAAGGTTTCATAGTCGAACACGGCGCGTTCCTTTCGAATGCTATTCGGCGCTCCCCGCGGCGGACGCCGCCCGGGCGTGCGGTTCAGACAGAGTTTCTCCCGGGCCAAGAAAGGCCAAGACCTGGATCGTTTACGGGATCAATGAACGTGGACGCCGTGTCGGGAAAGCACTGCGCCGACTGGTCTCAAGCCCGACGCGTTTAAGGTCCGCTCCGTCCAAGGCCTAACAATGGAGAGAACCCATGCTTACACTGCACCGGCGCGGTTCGAAGCGCCACCGCGCCACCGCAGGCACAGGCGCCTGCGTGATCGCATTGACATCAACAGGGATTCCCACGCTGGCCCATGCCGGCGAGACCGCGACTCCGATCGAACATGTGATCGTCATCATCGGCGAAAACTGGAGCTTCGATTCCCTCTTCGCCACCTATAAGCCCGCCAAAAAAGGCGAAAGCGTTTTGAATCTACTGTCGAAGAAGATCGTCAAAGCTGATGGCTCGCCCAGGGCCGAATTACGGCGATGCGCTTCAATACAAGGCGTACGACTTCGGAAAATACAAATTCGCCCCGCCAAAAACACCCTATGAGATATTGCCTCCGGCGGCATCCGGGGGCCCTGCCACGCCCTTTGTTTGCAAAGCCCTCGGCGTTAGGTCCGGCACGTCCTGCGTCACTGACGCCAATGTGGCATTTGCCAAAACTATCGAAAACGGTCTGCCGAATGATTTTTACAAATATCTCCTGACCGGCGGCACAGGCCAACAACATGGAGTTCCGGACGCCCGCATCAACTATGATGGCCACGACGCGAGCCATTTGCCGCCCGGACCGTTCCAAATCACCTCGAAAACCTTTCCCTATGATGCCTATTCGGCAAGCCCAGTCCGGCATCCAGCTCGTGCGGCACGGCCAAAACTGGAAGGCGGTTTCGGGATCGAGACCGGCGTCGACGAATGCGGCAGCCATTACGATTCGGGCTATGTCCAGCCGCTCGATTCGATTCTGAAATTCATCGAGCGGAACTGGCGTCTGCGGCCGATCACCGAGCGCGGCCAGGATAATCTGTCCAATCCGGTTGCGGCCGCCGGCAACCCCTATGTTCCCGCCAACAGCCCGGCAATCGGCGATCTGTTCAGCATGTTCCGGTGCGATTAATCACGATCGCGGGTTCACATTGCGGGGCCCGGGGAATAGATACAGTATCCGCCCGTGCGACGCGGTCTGGGGAATTCTGGCGAATAATGCTGGAATAATTGAGGAGATATAACTTATGCATAGCAATAATAGTAACGGCAACGGTGCCGCGCGGGCGCGGGGTTTTGCGGCCCTCTGGGCCGTGCTGGCGGTGGGGCTGGGCTTGGCGGTCTTCCCGGCGGAGGCGGCGCCCTTCGCCTACGTCGCGAATGGGAGTTCCAACACTGTCTCGGTGATAAACACGGCCACAAAAACAGTGGTAGCAACGATCGCGGTGGGGAGTGTGCCCGATGGGATCGCCGTCACCCCGGACGGGAAACATGCCTATGTCGCGAACGCGAGTTCCAACACTGTTTCGGTGATCCGCACGGCCACCAACACGGTAGTGGGGTTACCGATCCCGGTGGGGGGTAACCCCGGTGGGATCGCCTTCCCTCCGGACGGGACACGCGCCTATCTCACGAATTTCAATTCCAACAATGTTTCGGTGATCCGCACGGACACCCGCACGGTGGTGAAGACGGTTCCGGTGGGGACTGGCGCCGATGCGGTCGCCGTCACCCCGGACGGGACACACGTCTTTGTCGCGAATTTTACCGCCAATACTGTTTCGGTGATTGCCAGGCCCGTTGAGGCCACGATTCCGGTGGGGAATGGTCCCAGTGGGATCGCCGTCACCCCGGACGGGACGCGCGCCTATGTCACTAATTTCTTCTCCAACAATGTTTCGGTGATCCGCACGGACACTAACACGGTGGTGCACACGGTCGGGGTGGGGGCTAAACCCGTCGGGGTCGCCTTCACCCCGGATGGGATGCACGTCTATGTCGCGAATCTGCGTTCCAACAATGTTTCGGTGATTGCCAGGCCTGGCAACACAGTGGTGGCCACGGTTCCGGGGGGATTGGTCCCAATGCGATCGCCGTCACCCCGGACGGGAAACACGCCTATGTCGCAAATCGGCATTCCGGCACTGTCTCGGTGATCCGCACGGCCACCAACACGGTGGTGGTGGCGACGGTTTCGGTCGGGAGTACTCCCTTTGCCGTGGGGATTGTGCCGCCATAAGCCTAGAGGCGCTAATCTCCGCCAAGCGCGCTATGCGAACCTTTTAGGGATCGGATTAAGGCTTCCCACGCCTCATGAGCGCGCCGGTCCCGGAGCCGCGCTCGCGCCGGCCACGGCCGGGACACATCATTTTGAAAGCCTTTGCAACAATAAGCATCTTCTCAACGGCCGATATGGTGCTAGTTTCTGTCTACGGGCGAGTATCCTGGCGAAGCCAGTCTAGGCTGCGCCGCGCGCGCAAGATGCGCCGGAAACCGCCTATGCTCTGAAAAATCCAGGGAGGCAGAGATGGTCGACAAAATTCTCGCGGACATCGCCAATCAGATCGCGATAAGGCCGCATTACGACAATTTTATCGGCGGCAAATGGATCCCCGCGGTTAGGGGCCAAACATTCGATAATATTTCGCCGATTGATGGCCGTGTCGTTTGCACCGTCTCCCGTTCGACCGCCGGGGACGTCGAATTGGCGCTCGATGCCGCGCATGCGGCGCGGGAAGCCTGGGGACGAACCTCCCCGACTGAGCGCTCGCTCGCGCTTTTGCGCATCGCCGACCGGATCGAACAGAAGCTCGATCTCTTGGCCCTCGTCGAGACGATCGACAATGGCAAGCCCATTCGCGAAACCAAGGCCGCCGACCTGCCGCTGGCGGTCGATCATTTCCGCTATTTCGCCGGCTGCATCCGTGCTCAGGAAGGAGGTCTTTCCGAGATCGACCATGACACGGTCGCTTATCATTTCCATGAGCCGCTCGGCGTGGTGGCCCAGATCATACCGTGGAATTTCCCGATCCTGATGGCGGTGTGGAAGCTTGCGCCGGCGCTCGCCGCCGGCAATTGCGTCGTTTTGAAGCCGGCCGAGCAGACCCCAATGAGCATCATGGTCCTCACGGACATGATCGGCGATCTTTTGCCGCCCGGCGTCCTCAATGTGATCAATGGCTTTGGCGTCGAAGCGGGCAAGCCGCTCGCGCAGAGCAAGCGGGTCGCCAAGGTAGCCTTCACCGGCGAGACGACGACCGGCCGCCTCGTCATGCAATATGCGTCCGACAACATCATCCCGGTGACGTTGGAACTCGGCGGCAAGTCGCCCAACATCTTCTTCGAGGATGTCGCGGCGCAAGACGATGATTTTTTCGACAAGGCACTCGAAGGGTTTGCGATGTTCGCCTTCAACCAGGGCGAGGTCTGCACTTGTCCGTCGCGCGCGCTGATTCATGAAAAAATCTACGATCGCTTCATGGAGCGGGCGATCGCCCGGGTCAAGGCGATGAAGCAGGGCAACCCGCTTGATCCGGCGACAATGGTCGGCGCGCAAGCCTCGAACGATCAGCAGGAAAAAATTCTCTCCTATCTCGACATCGGCCGCCAAGAAGGCGCCAAGGTTCTGACCGGCGGCGCGCGCGCCGAAATGGGGCCCGAACTTTCGGGCGGATTTTATGTCCAGCCGACGATCCTCGAAGGCCACAACAAGATGCGGATCTTCCAGGAAGAAATATTTGGCCCTGTTCTCTCCGTGACAAAATTCAAGGACGATGAAGAGGCGCTTTCGATCGCCAACGATTCGCTCTATGGACTCGGCGCCGGAGTGTGGACCCGCGATGGAACGCGCTCCTATCGTTTTGGCCGCGCGCTTCAGGCCGGGCGGGTGTGGACAAATTGCTTCCATCTCTATCCCGCCCACGCGGCCTTCGGTGGCTACAAGCAGTCAGGGATAGGCCGCGAAAATCACAAGATGATGCTCGACCATTATCAGCAGACCAAGAATCTTCTCGTCAGCTATAGCCCGAAAGCGCTTGGCTTCTTCTAAGATCGAGGCCGCGCGGCCCAGACTCTAGTTTCAGGGAGTGCCGTTTCATGGTCGAACGCGTCGTCGCGACGGAAAAGGCGGTGGACCTCATCGCGCGCCTCAAAGAGAAACATGGGGCGCTGCTGTTGCATCAGTCGGGCGGCTGCTGCGACGGCAGCTCGCCCATGTGTTTTCCGCAAGGGGAGTTTCGCACCGGACCGAGCGACGTGCTGCTCGGCGAGATCGCGGGCTGGCCGGTTTATATCGGCGCCGCCCAATTCGAACTGTGGCGGCATACCCAGCTCATCATCGATGTCGTTCCTGGCGGGGGCGCGGGCTTTTCGGTCGAGGCCCCCGAGGGGTTGAGATTTTTGACGCGCGGGCGGGTGTTCAGCGAGCCGGAACTGGCCTCGCTGCGAGGCGCGCCTTTCGCGGCCTAATCTTCGGCCAATCGCACCAAAATGTTTCACGTGAGACTTTTTGGTACGATTAGCGGGGAGGTGAGTTCTCAATGCCTCTTACAGAGGACGGCGCGAGATGAGTGGGATTGCGCGGAAAAGTTGTAAGTTTGGCCTATTTCGAATCGCGCTTGGCCTGCATGTTCTTATTGTGCTGGCTGATCGCGCCGACCTTGGCCGGATGGCGTAGGCTGTACGTCGGTGTGCTTTTTGGATTGATCCCTTCATTGGCCGTGCGTCCGGAGGGTCGCGTGGACTTCGACTCGTGGTCCCGGCGAAGTTCGAGCGCGCGCTTGGCTCCGTCGATCAAATCCTGGCGGGCGGCTTTGGTTTGCCTGCGCGTGACCTCCTTGTTCAGACGTTGCAATGCCGCCGCGAGGACGTCACGCTTTTGCCGCGTGCCGCTGTCGTCTGTGGCGGCGCGCGCGCCCTTGGGCGCGGCCTTGCCGCGCAGTTCCCGGCGCTGGCGCGCGGCAATCGTCTGCGCGCGATCGCGCCGTTCCCGCACGAGCTTGCGCAGCTCCGCCAAATCCCGGTCCGGCAGAAGCGCCAATGCCGGATGGTGGGTTTTATCGACGAGGGTCACTTCATCCGCGCCGAGCAACCGGCGTTCTTGCTTTATGCTGCGAGCCATGCACAAATTCCTCCTCAAAGAGCGAAAATTCAAGCGCGGACCCAACGCTCCGTCCCCATTACCGCCGGCATCGCTCTTGCGTCAACAAACGTTCGATCTCCGCGATCGTATGATTGGCAAGATCCTTGGGGATCCCTGCGATGATCTTGGCTTCGATTTTTTTCATGCCTCGCCCTTGGCCAGCAATCCGGCGTAAGCATCCAACGTGATCTCGCCGCCTGCCCCCAAGACTCGTTCGCGGTCGTCCTTCGCCAGTGCCTCCTGCACGATGTCGATCCGTTTCCATGCAGGCAAAGGCGGTTCCAGGCCAGCTACGGGCACGTATCTCGACTGCGCGAGTTTGCGGTGCGGATGGATGTAGCGCGGACAGTTGACCCAGATCGACTCGACCGCCACGGCGATCAAGAACTGCGCGCCTGGATAATTTTCGAGCAAAGGATGATCGAACAGAACTTCCGCCGCTCCCTGTACGCGAAGGCGGTTCGGCGTTTCGAAATCGATGAACAACAGACCAATCCGCGGCGCGCTCATGATGTTGCCGATGGAGTAATACATTCCATTGCCGTCATAATTGGGAAACAGCAGCGACGCGGCGCTGGTGACACGGACGAAGCCTGGCGCGCCGCCTTTGTAAGACACCGTCGGCTGGCCGGAGGCGTCGACGGTGGCGAGAAAGAACATGTCCCGCGATTGAATGAACTCCGCCTCATGGGCTTCGAATTCGCCATGGACGGCGGCGTTCTCCAGCAAATCGGCGGTGCGGCGCGTATCGAATTTCTCTTGCAGCGCCCGATGTTTCTCCGTGTAGAATTTCGACATGGCCTCGCTCCTCGTTCAATCGCTCAAATACGCTGCTTGGATGTTCTCATATTTATGAACGATTAAAACCGACACTCTCGACCTCGTCGGCATTCGCCATTGGGAAGAAACTGCCGGCCGAGGCGACGCCAAAACAGCGTGCGCCGTCATGCTCACCTATTTCGCCGAGTTCCACGAGATCGAGAACCAAGGCGCGGGTGACAAGCGCCCACAGATCGCCGCGCACATGGATATAGGGTTTGATGCCGTCGCAGGCGGCTTTTTCGAATCGAATCGGATGGCTGGCGCCCGCCTCGACCCAATCCTCGACATTGGTCAAAAATCGCAACACCTGGTCCGTTCCTCGATGCGCGACCGTCATTTCCACCGCGAGGAAAGGCGCGTCCTCGACCTTTATGCCGACTTTCTCGACGGGCGTGACAAGAACATAGCCGTCAGAATCCTTGCGCAAAATCGTCGAGAAAAGCCGCACAAGGGCGGGCCGGCCGATCGGCGTGCCGCGATAAAACCAGGTGCCGTCGCGCGCAATCCGCATGTCGATATCGCCGCAAAACGGCGGATTCCATCGCTCCACCGGGGGGAGCGCCCTTTGCGCCGGTCCGCCATTGGCCTCCGTCGCGTCGTGGCCGCCTCCCGTGGATCCCAGGGCCGTGGCTATGTTTTCAATATTCAACGTCGCGCCGCCGCCGCCGGACGCGGACTGCTTTCCGCGCCTAGCAATAAAATCCTCGGCCATAATCTTTGCCCCATTGCCATGCCAACATCGAAGAGTTTTGATCATTCGCCTCGCCGCACATAGAGCGATCCTTTTAATGTAGCCATTGCCGCGCGCATGGAGCGTTGATGCGGCGCCCGGTTGATGCGCAACTAGCCAAGGGACCAAACCATCCATGCCGGAAGCCATTACGGCCTCGCTCGAAGCCGCCGTGACGCGTACCGCCGAGACCGCGCTGGAGCGGATCGCCGCGGCGCGGACTTCGATCGAGGCCATCATCTTCGGTCAGGGGCAAGTTGTCGAGCAGGCCTTGATCACGCTTCTTTCGGGCGGGCACGGCTTGCTCGTCGGCGTGCCGGGGCTCGCCAAAACCAAGCTCGTCGAAACCCTTGGCGTTGTTCTCGGCTTGCATACGCGCCGCGTCCAGTTCACGCCCGATTTGATGCCCGCCGATATTCTCGGCTCCGAAGTCCTGGAAGAGACCGTCGACCGGCGCCGCAGTTTTCGTTTCGTGCGCGGGCCGATTTTCGCCCAATTGCTGATGGCCGACGAAATCAACCGGGCAAGTCCCAGAACCCAATCGGCGCTGCTCCAGGCGATGCAGGAATATCACGTCTCGGTCGCCGGCGAACGGCACGATCTGCCGCGCCCCTTCCACGTGCTCGCGACGCAAAATCCTCTGGAGCAAGAGGGCACATACCCGCTGCCCGAGGCCCAGCTCGATCGCTTTCTCATGCAAATCGATGTGGTTTACCCGGATCGCGCGGCCGAACGCCGGATCCTCATCGAGACGACCGGCGACGCTAGCGCGGCGCCAAAATCCGCGATGAGCGCCGAGGATCTCATCGCGACGCAGCGCCTCGTGCGCCGGCTTCCGGTCGGGGAAAGCGTGATCGAAGCCATTCTCGATGTCGTCCGTCTGGCCCGTCCCGGCGAGGGCGATCCGGCGGTCACCCAGCATATCGCCTGGGGTCCCGGACCCCGCGCGGCGCAGGCCTTGATGCTCGCAACCCGCGCCCGCGCCCTCCTCGGCGGGCGGCTTTCGCCTTCCCTCGACGATGTCGTCGCCCTCGCCGTCCCGGTGCTCAAGCATCGCATGGCCCTCACCTTTGCCGCGCGGGCCGAGGGCGAGACGGTCAGCGATCTCGTCGCCCGGCTGGCGAAGCGGCTCGGCTGAACGATGCCCGCGGTCCGGCTTCTGGAAAAAAATGCAAGCCGCGTAGCGCGCCGCCACCAAAATCATGCGCTCGAGATGGCGAACCGACTCCCCGATCTCGTTGCCGCGGCGAGAGAGGTTGCCGCGAGCGTCTTGCATGGTGTCCATGGACGAAGGCGCGCCGGCGAGGGCGAGACTTTTTGGCAATTTCGCCCCTTCGTCGCGGGCGAGGCCGCGGGCCGGATCGATTGGCGACGCTCCGCCAAGGACGAACGCCTCTATGTTCGCGAACGCGAATGGGAAGCGGCGCATACGGTTTTCCTCTGGATCGATCGCTCCCCTTCCATGTGGTTTGCGTCCGATCTTGCGTTGCAGCCGAAAATCGATCGCGCGCTCGTGCTCGGCCTCGCTTGCGCCGATCTTCTCGTGCGCGGCGGCGAGCGGGCAGGCCTGCTTGGCCTGACGCCCGCTCTCGCGGTCAGAAATATCGTCGAACGGTTCGCGGACGTTTTGCTGGCCCAGGAAGCCGCCGCCGGTTACGCTCCGGAGGAGCTGCCCGCGGCCGTGAACCTGCCGCGCGCTGCCCAGGCCATTCTGATTGGCGACTTTCTCGCCGATCCGGCGCTGATTTCGGCCATGATCGAGGGCGTTTCCGCAGGCGGGGCACGCGGCCATCTCGTGATGATCGCCGATCCAGTCGAAGAGACTTTTCCTTTCTCGGGCAATACCGAATTCGTCGATGTCGATTCGGAAGCTCGGTTGCGCGCGGGCCACGCGGAAACATTCCGCCAAGAGTACATCCGCCGTCTCGCCCTTCATCGCGAGGCTATTGCCGCTTCGGCGCGGACGCGGAGGTGGACCTTGACGATGCACCGGACCGACAGGCCCGCCACCGCGGCCTTGCTTGCCTTGCGGGTCCAACTCGATGCCAATGCCGGCCCCGCTCCTCGTGCCCCGCGAGGAGCCGTCCGCTGATGCAAGGCCTTCCGCTCGCTTTCGCTTTTCCGTTCGTCCTCGCCGCGCTCGCGGGCCTGCCGCTCTTGTATTTTCTTCTGCGCATCACGCCGCCGCGCCCGGCGCTCGTGCCGTTTCCGCCGCTGCGGCTCATTCTGGGTCTCCGCCCGAGGAACGAGACCGCGTTGCGCACGCCCTTTTGGCTGCTGCTCTTGCGGGTTGCGATCGCGGCCAGTCTCATTTTCGCGATGGCGGGACCGGTGCTGAACCCGCTGCCCGTGGCAACGGCGCGCGGAGGTCCATTGCTCATCGTGCTCGATGACGGCTGGCCGGCAGCGCCGGGCTGGGAGCGCAGAATCGCCGCTGCCGCACGCAGAATCGAGGCGGCGGAACGAAACTCGCAGCTCGCCGCCGTCGCGGCGGCGTCGGAGGCGGGCCGCGACATTGTGCCCCTCGAACCGGCCAAGGCGCAAGATCGCCTGCGGGCGCTCAAGCCTGTGCCGTTTGTTCCCGATCGGCTGCCGGTTTTTACCGCGATCGAAAAATATGTTGCCGCGCAACAAAATAAACCCCCGATTGTTTGGATCGCCGATGGACTCGAGCGCGGCCATGCGCGGGAGTTCGCGGGCAAGCTCGCGGCTGTTTCCGGCGAACTCACTGTTGTGACGGATTCAACAACCGTTCGCGCGCTCGCGGGCGTGCAAAACCAAACCGGCCGCCTCGATGTGCGGGTGCTCCGCGCGGCTCCTTCCGGCCGCGAGCGTGCCGGCCCCGAGCGGGGGATTGTCCGCGCGCTCGACCGCAAGGGGCTCGCGCTCGGCGAAGCACCGTTCGATTTTGGCGCGGCGAACGAGACGCAAGCCAGTTTCGAGATGCCCGTCGAATTGCGCAACGAGATCGCCCGCCTCGAAATCGCTCGCGAACATTCCGCGGCGGCGGTTTTTCTTCTCGACGAGCGCTGGCGCCGCCGCCGGATCGGCCTCGTCAGCGGCGAAACGGCGGACATCGCGCAGCCTCTGCTCGCGCCAAGCTATTATCTCGCGAAGGCGCTCGCCCCCTTCGCGGACATCCGCGAGGCAAGGCCCGCCGCAACCGATCCAATACGCTCCCTTCTCGATGAGCATGTGGCGATCATGATCTTCGCCGATGCCGGCATGGTGACGGGTCAGGCCCATGACGGCCTCGCGCGTTTTGTCGAGGACGGCGGGGTCCTCGTGCGCTTTGCCGGAACCCATCTCGCCGCGGCCTCCGGCGATCTCGTTCCTGTCCGGCTGCGCCGGGGCGGCCGCGTGCTGGGCGGCGCGATGTCCTGGGATACCCCGAAAAGACTTGCACCCTTCGACCGCGACAGCCCATTTTTTGGCTTGGCCGTCCGAGATGAGGTAACCGTTTCGCGCCAGGTGCTCGCCGAACCGGACCCCGGCCTCTCGGCCAAGACCTGGGCGCGGCTTTCGGACGGAACGCCGCTCGTGACCGCGGCGCGGCAAGGCAAGGGACTGATCGTTTTGTTTCATGTCACGGCGGACACGACATGGTCGAACCTGCCGATTTCGGGACTGTTCGTGGACATGCTGCGCAAAATCGTTGCTCTGTCGGGGGAAACCGCGAAGGATGCGGACGCGCAAGCCGGCGCCGGAACGAAAGCCCTTGAAGCCGCGACCTTCGCGCCGAGCCGGAGCCTCGACGGTTTCGGTGTCCTTGGCCCGCCGCCACCAAACGCGACGCCGATTTCCGCCGGGTTCGCAGGCATCGCGGAAGCCGAACATCCGCCGGGTTTTTATGGCCCGCCCGATGGCCTAATCGCCGTCAACGCCCTGGGACCGAAAGAAACGCTCGAGGCGGCGGATTATTCGGGGTTTGGTTTTATCGACGAGCCCTTGCGCGACAAAGGCCCGATCGATCTCAAGCCCTGGCTGCTCGCCGCCGCGTTTCTCTTATTTGCCGGCGATACCTTGGCCTCGCTTTGGCTCTCGGGTAGCCTGCGCGGGCGCGCGGGGCGCGCCGTCGCTTGCCTTGGTCTCTTTGCCATTGGCTCCTCGATGCTGGTCCCGGCGCGAGTCGAGGCGGAGCCTGCCGCCGCAGAAACCCTTTCCCCGCGCGATGGCGCCGCGTTGACGACGAGGCTTGCTTATGTAGCAAGCGGGGATGCCAGGGTCGACGAGGCGAGCAGGCAAGGCTTGATGAGCCTTTCGCTTGTGCTGGCGCGGCGCACGTCGCTGACGCCCGGCGATCCTGCCGGGATCGATCCCGCGCGGGACGAATTAAGTTTTTATCCGCTTCTCTATTGGCCTATTGTGGCGTCGCAACCGCGGCCGCCCCACGCGGCAATCGCCAAGGCCGCCCTTTTCATGAAACAGGGCGGCACGATTGTTTTCGATACCCGCGACGCGCTCGCTTCGCGGCCCGGCGGCCCGCCGACGCCGGAAGCCAAATGGCTCAGGGCCTTGCTCGATGGCGTCGATGTGCCGGAACTCGAACCCGTTCCCGCCGACCATGTCGTGACGAAAACCTTCTATCTCATCGACGGCTTCGTTGGCCGCTACACGACGGGCGCGACCTGGATCGAGGCGCTGCCCCCTGCCCCCGCCGATGGCGGCCCGCGCCCGGCCCGCGCGGGCGACAGCGTCTCGCCGATCATCATCACCGCCAACGATCTGGCGGCGGGCTGGGCGAGCGACCCCGACGGCGACAGCCTCTATTCGCTGGTGCCGGGGGGCGAGCGCCAGCACGAGCTCGCGCTGCGCGGGGGTGTCAATCTGGTGATGTACACGCTCACCGGCAATTACAAATCCGACCAGGTCCATGTGCGGGACCTTTTGGAGCGCCTCGCGCATTGAAGCGGCGGGGGCTTGCTGGCGGGCGGTGTTTCATTCCTAAGATTTCGCTTGAAAACGAAGCCGGAACACGCTGTACCAAAAGAGATTTAGGAATATACGGAGAGCGCAAATGTTCATGGATCGTAGCCAGATGCAAATACCAACCATACGTAAGCTGAATCGGCAGATTCGCCGCCTGTCCGCCACAACGATGGTTGCTATCGTCTTTTCTGTCGGTTTATACTTTGGCTTAAGTCAAGGCCAGTCCTTTGCCGCGGCTTTGCAACAACCGGATCCCGCCCTCGCGGCGATTATTGACGGCCCGCAAAGGAGCGAGGCTAACAAGGCGCGCGATCGCTACCGGCACCCGCTGGAAGTTCTCACATTTTTCGGCGTGAAGGCGGATTCGAACGCAATCGAGGTCGTTGCCGGGAAAGGCTGGCTATTGACCGAAATTCTGGCGCCGTATCTCAAGGATCGCGGCTGCTATACCGCCTCCGGCGACGCGGAGCGGGATGTCGCGCCGCTCAATACGAGAATCAGCGAAAACCCCGGACTCTACGGCAAGACCATCATCACCGGATTCACCGGCGGCGATCAGGAAATCGCGCCTCCCGGCAGCGCCGGTTTCGTGCTGACATTCCGCAACATCCACAATTGGATGCGCGCGGGCACCGCGGACGCCGCCTTCCGGGCGTTCTACAAGGCCTTGAAGCCGGGCGGTATTTTGGGCGTCGAAGAACATCGCGGGCGGCCCGACCAGCCGCAAGACCCGCAGGCCAAAAGCGGCTATGTGCGGCAGGATTTTGCGATCGCGCTTGCCGAAAAAGCCGGGTTCAAATTGCTCGGCTCTTCCGAGGTCAACGCCAATCCCAAGGACTATCCCGAGGGCGTGTGGACGTTGCCGCCCGCCTACCGGCTGAAGGATCAGGATAGGGACAAATATTCGGCGATCGGCGAAAGCGACCGGTTCGTCTTGAAATTCGCGAAGCCGGCCGAAGCGAAATAACCGCGCCGGTCTTTCGCGGTTTTGTCCTGGGGAGGCGATCTGGCGGCGGGCTGGGCCAGCGACCCCGACGGCGACAGCCTCTATTCGCTGGTGCCGGGGGGCGAGCGCCAGCACGAGCTCGCGCTGCGCGGGGGTGTCAATCTGGTGATGTACACGCTCACCGGCAATTACAAATCCGACCAGGTTCATGTGCGGGATTTGCTGGAGAGGCTGGCGCATTGACGGGGCGCGTGATTATGCGCATAACTTGAAAGGCACTCATCTACTCGCCTGAGCGCCCTTACATTTGACAACGAGTCCAAACTCCGAAAAAAATGAACGCCACACTAAGGGGGGGCACCGCATGACGGCTCCAAGATCGTCCACAGCTTTGCAGATCAGCCGCCGGGGAGCACTTTCGGCGGTATGGGGAGCATGTATCGCGGCCTTAGGGCCGCGCTCTGTGATGGCCCAGGAGGCCACGCAGATCCGCATACAGTTGGACCAGCAGGCTCTCAACGCAGTGCCAGGCGACGAACGCGCGGGCTTGGAGGTGACGGAGGATACATCTCCCGCGGCCCAAGCCCTGAAGGCACGCAGTCCGCCGGGTAAAGCGATCCCAATCATCTATCTTATAGTTGGCCTTCTATCGCTTCCCTCGATCTGGGCGGCGGTACAGGAGATGCTCCGGCGCCGCGAGTATGGCGCGGTGATCATTGACACGCGCACGAGCCCCGCGAACATTCATCACGACCAATCTCTACCAGCTGATTTGGTCTGGTGATTCGAGCGGACGGCTCAACCGAAACTGTCCGCTCGACGCTGGCTACCGAAAATTTTCTTAAAAATGTACTGAGTCACCCTGGAGGCTGATCCCCGGGCGGGATCAGGTCTTTTGCAATGCGGCAATTTTGTTGGTGCCTATTATGGCTGCTGGTGGCTTTCGCCTGCCGCCGCCCAAGTCCCCGAGGACATCCAGCAGCTTGTGTCTCACCGCGGGCATGCACTGCTGATTGGCGTTTCCACCTACACGAATGGCTGGAATCCACTGCCGAATGTCCAGAAGGATCTCGACGATCTTGAGAAAGGGCTGAAACCCCATTTTCAGAAAATAGAGAAAGTACTCAACCCAACTGTTGACGAGCTCCGAACGCGGATCCGCGACTTCCTTTTGGTCCAATGGAATAAACCTGACGAGCGGCTGTTCATCTATTATTCTGGTCACGGCTTTACAGAGCTACATCAATTCTCGCGCCGTGATGAGTTCTACATCACGGGAAGCGACACTCCTGGGCGTCTCGAAAAATACCCCT
>QHBR01000020.1 GCA_003244015.1 Hyphomicrobiales bacterium
TGTGAAGGGTTTCGGATGCCGGCCGCGACGGACGGTGCCGCAAGCTCGGGCGGCCGGCGTCCGAAAGCCTCCAAGGGAGGAAACCGCGCTGGGGAACGTAAGGCCGTGCCGCAGGCGCTATGGGGATTTGAGCGCCACGGACGAGGTGTGTGATTGGAATCGAGCCGATGCAGCAAGTTGGCCAACGGTGGAGCGGCCGATGACTGAGCGGCGGGTGGCGTCGAAGGCGATGAATGGTGGGGCGATTTTAGACGACGGCTGGATAGCTGAGCGCGCTCTGCCGTGGCCGGTCGAGAGCCGGCGAGCGCGACGAGCAGGTTTGCGGGATTGTGACGCGGTCATGAGGTGTCGATCCTGATGCGGTTCGTTGGATCTGTCGGCCGATGCCGTGGCGTTGCACCGCGTTGGAAGACCTCGATGATGATCATGCGACCGCCGCAGCAGGGACAAGGTGGCTTGCTGTGATCGACCGCGGCACCGGCGGGTTCGTCCTGAGGTTTTGCAACGGCGAGCAGCTCACGGGCGCGTGCGATGTTGTCGGCGCACGAGCTTTTGGCGAACAGGCCGTAGTGGCGGATGCGGTGGAGGCCTTTTGGCAGCACGTGGATGAGGAAGCGGCGGATGAACTCGTCTGTGGCGAGCGTCATGCCCTTGTATCGATCGCGTCCCTCAATGCGGTAGTCTTTCCACTTGAAGGTGACACTCTGCTCATCGAAGGCGATCAGGCGGCTGTCGGCGATGGCAACGCGGTGGGTGTAGCGTGCCAGATAGGCCAGCACGGCCTCGGGTCCGCCGAACGGGCGCTTGCTGTAGACCACCCATTCGCTTCTGCGCAGCGGCGCCAGATAGGCCGCGAAGCATTGCGGATCGGCAAGCGGGGCATGATCGCCGAAGAAATTGAGGCGGCCGGCACCGTGCGCCGCCATCAGCTTCTCCAGGAACAGTCGACGGAACAGGCGCGAGAGCACGCGGACCGGGAGGAAGAAGCCCGGTCGACACGAGACCCACTTGCTGCCATCGAGCGAAATGCCGCCGCCCGGTACGATCATGTGCACGTGCGGATGATGGGTGAGCGCCGAGCCCCAGGTATGGAGGACCGAAGTGATGCCGACGCGGGCGCCGAGGTGCTTTGGGTCGGCCGCGATCGCGATCAGCGTCTCGGCCGAGGCCTTGAACAGGATGTCGTAGATCGCGGCCTTGTTCTGGTAGGCGATGTCGCTGATCGGCGCCGGCAGCGTGAACACCACGTGATAGTACGGCACCGGCAACAGGTCGGCTTCGCGTTCGGCGAGCCACTGCTTCGCGGCGGCGCCCTGGCACTTCGGGCAGTGCCGGTTGCGGCAGGAGTTGTAGGCGATGGTCGTGTAGGCACAGTCCTCGCAGCGCGCAACATGGCCGCCGAGCGCCGCCGTGCGGCAGTTCTCGATCGCCGACATCACCTTGAGCTGGCCGAGGCTGACATGGCCGGCATTGGCCCTGCGCCAAGCCGGGCCATGGCTGCGGAAGATATCCGCAACCTCCAGAGCCGGGCGCGACATGCGCGCCGTGTCAGCCGGGCGGCCGGATCTCCTTGAGCTTGAGCGCGATGTGCTCCAGCGGGCTCATGACCTCGCTGATCGTCTTGGTGGCGACGCGGGTATACAGCGCCGTGGTGTCGAGCTTGGCGTGGCCGAGCAGCACCTGGATGACGCGGACATCGATGTTTTGCTCCAGCAGGTGGGTGGCGAAGCTGTGCCGCAAGGTGTGCAGCGAGACGCGCTTGTTGATGTCCGCCATCTGGGCGGCGGCGTGACAGGCGCGATTGAGCTGGCGCGTGGTCATCGGCTGGGCCGGATCGCGGCCCGGGAACAGCCAGCCCTGCGGCCGCGCCGCCTTCCACCAGGCGCGCAGCAGGTCGAGCAGGCTCGGCGAGAGCATGACGTTACGGTCCTTGCCGCCCTTGCCCTGCTCGACGCGGATGATCATCCGCTTGCTGTCGATGTCGGCAACCTTGAGCGAGATCACCTCGGCGGCGCGCAGGCCGGCGCCGTAGGCCACGCTCAGCGCCGCCTTATACTTGAGCCCGGGTGCGGCATCGAGCAGCCGCGCCACTTCTTCCGGGTTCAGTACCACCGGCAGCCTGCGCGGCTCGTGAATGAAATGGGTATGCTCGACGATATCATGGCGCTTGAGCGTGACCCGGAAAAAGAACCGCAGCGTCGAGACCGTCTGGTTGAGGGTGGGAACCCCGACATTGTTTGTCGCCAAATGCAACTGGTAGCGGCGCACGTCTTCGAAGGTCGCCGTATCGGGTGATCGCCCGAGAAACGCCGCGAAGTTCTTGACCCTTTGCACGTAGTCATGTTGGGTCTTCGGAGAGAACTTGCGGATCGTCATGTCTTCGATCATGCGCCGCCGCAACGGGCTTATGGCCTCGTCGGTCATGGGGATGCTCCTGTCTGATGTGAGGTTGGCAACCCCTCATCTTCAGACAGGACGCGCCCATCCCGATACTGGCCGAGCCGCCTGCCGCAGCGCCCTACCGCGCGAGCGGTTTAGTCCGTTGAC
>QHBR01000203.1 GCA_003244015.1 Hyphomicrobiales bacterium
TCTTGGCACTTTTTTTGGCACTCGGTGAGAGGTTTTGCAGGGAGGCGTTATGAGACCGCAATGTACAAAGCGTCAAGGGATAATGGAAGGAAAATCAAAGCTATACGGTAGATATGAGACAGCATGCGGGTGTAGCTCAATGGTAGAGCAGCAGCCTTCCAAGCTGAATACGAGGGTTCGATTCCCTTCACCCGCTCCAATTTTGTCGCGTAATTTCTTGGCAGGAACACATGTGGCGCAGGCTTTCGCTTTGTCTGCTTCTTGGTGCCGGGTGCGCGGCGGCGTCAGGCAATTTGGCGCAAGCGCAGGAAGCGACCGGCAATGCGCCGACGCCGGAAAACGAACAGCTGCCGCCAAATCCGCCGCCCTCGATCGCCTCTAGCATTCCGGTGCTTGCCCAGTTCAAGAAGGGGCTGTTCGATCTCGGCTACAATTTGCAATGGACTTATTTTGCGGATGGCTTGGGCAATCCCACGGGCGGCGTCAGGGAAGGCGCCGTCTACGAAGGTATTCTTTACATGGTGCTCGACGCTGACCTCGCCAAGATTGCAAGCTTGCACGGCCTCAGTTTTCGCATCAGCGCTTTTCAAATACACGGCGGCCAGCTGTCGGCGTCCAACATCTTCAACCTTGCCACAGTCGACAGCATCGAAGCGCGGCCAGCGACCCGGCTGTTCGAGCTTTGGGTCGAACAGAAGTTCGGCGAGCTGGCATTGCTCCGCGTCGGTCAACTGGCGGCCGACAATCAGTTCTTCATCAGCGAATTCGGCAACACTCTGTATATCAACAGCACGTTCGGCTGGCCGGCGATCGTCCTGGCGGACCTACCGAGTGGAGGACCCTCCTATCCGCTGGCTACTCCGGGGGTTCGCCTCAAAGTGACCCCGAACGATCAACTCGCGCTTCTCGCCGGCTTGTACAATGGCGATCCCTCCGGGGCGGGGTTCACGGGATTGCAGGAGATCAAGGACCCGGCCGGAATAAACTTTCGCCTCAAGGATCCGCCACTGCTGATGGCCGAAGCGCAATACATGTACAATCAAGACAAGACCGCAGAGGGGCTCGCCGGGACAATCAAGCTTGGAGCGTGGTATCACTTCGGCAAGTTCGACGATAATCATTTTGGCATCGACGGCAAGTCGCTCGCCGAGCCGTCGAGCAACGGCGTGGCGCGGACCCATAGCGGCGATTATGGCGTTTATGGCGTCATCGATCAAATGCTCTGGCGCCTGCCAGGCGACAATCCGAAAAAAGGAGTCGGCGCGTTCGCACGCGTTGCATTAAGCCCCTCCGATCGCAATCTAATCGACTTTTATGCCGATGCGGGGGTCAATTTCATGGGGCTTTGGGATAAGCGGCCGAACGACAGTTTTGGCCTCGCGGCATCCTTCTCGCAGCTCTCGCCCGGTCTCAGGGAACTCGATCTCGAAAAAGCTTTCTTTGAAAAAACCGCTTTGCCTTTGCGCAATTATGAATTGGTGGTCGAATTCACCTATCAGGCGCAGATTGTTGCCCGCTGGACCATTCAACCGGATTTTCAATATATCTTCCATCCCGGCGGCGGCGTTGTCGATCCCCTTAATCCTTTTGTCGGGCGGATCCCCGACGCCGCCGTTTTTGCACTGCGCACTGCGATCAGTTTTTAGAGCGGAATGAATTTTGATTGAGTCGCATCGGGATTCCCAAATCGTCTGAATTCCGATTTAACGTTATGACTAGATCGGAGGCCGTCTGATCGAATCGCACCCGGAGGCCTCGGCGCAAGGTCCGAATGGGTGGCAAATCGCAACATCGCGTTTGGCGCGAAAGAGCCGAATGGCCAGTTTCAGGTGCCGCTCAGCGAGGTCGCCGAGCCGGGCTTCCTCCCCTTCGTCGCAGGCGACCCGGTGGACCCGGCCCGCGATCGTCACCGTAAGTTGCGCCGTTATCCCCTCACAAATAGAAATTCCTCAAGTCTGGCTCTTATCCCTTCCGGGCGATTGCCTCGGCGAGAACCCCTCTTATTTCCGCGCTCGCGCCGTTCAGCCTGCGGGCAACTTCGCCGTTCGCCAATTCCAGCGACTTCGAGCGCGCGATGGCGCCGTCGAGTTCGACCGCGAGCTTTGAGCGGTCGGCTTGCATGACCGCAAGCTCGTCCTCGAGATTGGCGCGCAGGGCGTCCGCCTTGGCCCGCCGCTCGCTGGCCGCGGCGAGCCGGCCGAGCGCGGCGGCGAGCCGCTTTAGCGCCGCGTCGAGGCGCTCCGGTAATTTGGTGGTCGTGGCGGCGTCCTCAATCATGCCATGCGGGCGCCTTCACGATGGGAATATCGAAGCATAGTTTGTGCCCCGTCCCAACGACCTCGAAAAATCAGCTGTGTTTCTTCTCTCAAATTTTGCTTTCCGCTGAAAAAAAACGAAAATTCGAGAAAACCATGCCCGCGCCTTGTTGTCGCGGCGTCTTGCCCAGAAAGCCTATCGCGCCGGTCGACAAACCGGCCGCCGCGCGCTAAGTGCTTATGGTCACCATAATGGCCCAGCGCCGCGACAATAAGGCATAAGTCGCGGCGAAATCGTTTTTGCGGCCGAAATGGTTAAAGCGCAGCTTAAAGAAACATATGCGATGCGTTGACACAAGCCTTTCGGCGGTTGCCAGACTGGGCCAACCATGCTTTTGCACCGCCGCCGCACCGCGCGGCCCCGAGGGAGCAGCCAGTGATGAATCCCCGGAAACCTTCCCCTGTGGCGAACAGTTGATGCCGGCGCACGAAGATATCACTCATGACGAAATGGCGAACGCCATTCGCGCGCTCGCCATGGATGCGGTGGAAAAGGCGAAATCGGGTCATCCGGGTCTGCCGATGGGCGCCGCCGCCACGGACTGGCCGGACCGCGACCGTTTCGTCCTGTCCGCCGGTCATGGGTCGATGCTGCTTTATGCACTGCTCTATTTGACCGGCGAACCAAGCATGACCATCGCGGAACTGCAACGCTTCCGTCAGCTCGGCTCGCGGACGCCGGGTCATCCCGAATACCGCCATGCGCCGGGGGTGGAGGCCACAACGGGTCCGCTCGGCCAGGGTCTTGCCAATGCGGTGGGAATGGCGCTCGCCGAGCGCATGCTGAACGCGGAATTCGGGCCAATCGTCGATCATCATACCTATGTGCTGGTGTCGGATGGCGATCTCATGGAAGGCATCAGCCAGGAGGCGGTCGCGATTGCCGGGCATCTCCGGCTTAACCGGCTCATCGTGTTTCACGACGAAAATCACGTCTCGATCGACGGTCCTCTCTCGCTCGCGGATTCGGTCGACCAGGTGAAGCGATTTCAAGCGTGTAACTGGGACGCCGTGCGCATCGACGGGCATGACCAGAAAGCCATCCTGCGGGCGATCCGCAAGGCGCAAAAGTCAGACCGCCCGAGCCTTATCGCCTGCCGGACAACGATCGGCTTCGGCATGCCGACCCGGGCGGGCACGTCGAAGGCCCATAGCGACGCGCCTGGGGCCGAGGAGATTGCCGGCACGCGCCGCAACCTCAATTGGCCCTACGAGCCCTTTGTCATTCCCGGGCCTATTCTCGCCGCCTGGCGCAGGGCCGGCAAACGCGGACGCGCGCGCCGAAAAGCCTGGAACGCGGCGCTGCAACAACTTCCCGCGGCGGAGCGGGAGGAGTTCGAGCGCCGGCTGCGCGGCGATCTGCCTGCCAATTTCGGCGAGGCGGCGCTCAATTTAAAACGCAAGCTTGCCGAGGACAAAGCCCCAATCGCCACCCGCAAGGCCTCCCAGGCTGCGCTCGAAATTTTGGCGAAAGATTTGCCCGAACTCGTCACCGGCTCGGCCGACCTTACGCCCTCAAACAACACCAAGGTCGCGGCGACGCCGGAGATCGGGCCTTCGTCCTATTCCGGACGCTATGTCCATTGGGGCGACCGCGAGCATGGCATGGCGGCGGCGGTCAACGGGATCGCCTTGCACGGCGGCTTTATTCCGTCTGGCGCGACGTTTCTGACCTTCAGCGATTACTGCCGGCCGGCGCTGCGCCTTTCCGCCTTGATGGGAATTCGCGCGATCGAGGTTTTCACCCATGATTCGATCGGGCTTGGCGAGGACGGCCCGACGCATCAGCCAGTCGAGCATCTGGCCGCGTTGCGCGCCATTCCAAACCTCTTCGTTTTCCGGCCCGCCGACCGGACCGAGACGCTTGAATGCTGGCAGCTCGCGCTAGAGGCGAAAACCTCGCCCTCGATTCTCGCGCTGACCCGGCAAAATCTTCCCTCCGTCCGCCGCGATTTTACGCCAGAGAATTTGTGCGCGGCGGGGGCCTATGAACTGGCGCCAGCGGATGGCGGACCTGCCAAGGTTTCGATCTTCGCGTCCGGCTCGGAAGTCTCGATCGCGCTCGAGGCGCGGCGCATTTTGGCGGCGCGGCAAATTTTCGCGCGGGTGGTCTCGGTGCCCTGCATGACTCTTTTCTTGGCTCAGGACCGCGATCGGCGCCAAAAGATCATTGGCGATGCCCCCGTGCGGGTCGGTGTCGAAGCGGCTGTCCGTCAAGGCTGGGATGCGATCATCGGCGAAGATGGGATTTTCATCGGCATGACCGGTTTTGGCGCCAGCGCGCCCTATCTGGACCTTTATAATTATTTCAACATTACGCCAGAAGCCGTCGCCGAGGCCGCGATGCGGCGTTGCAACAGTTGACGCGTGTTGAAATAACCAACATGCCATGCGGGAACGCGGAGAAGGAGAAGCAATGGCGATTCGAGTCGCTATCAACGGTTTTGGCCGCATCGGCCGCAATATCCTTCGCGCGATCGCCGAATCGAAGCGCACGGACATTCAGCTTGTCGCTATCAACGATCTCGGTCCGGTCGAGACCAACGCCCATTTGCTGCGCTTCGATTCCGTGCACGGCCGGTTTCCAGGCGACATCAAGGTCGTGGGCGACTCGATTAATTTCGGCGAGGGTCCGATCAAGGTGACCGCGATCCGCGATCCGCGCGAATTGCCGCATAAGGAGCTTGCCGTCGACATCGCGCTCGAATGCACGGGGTTTTTCACCTCGAAGGACAAAGCCTCCGCGCATTTGAAGGCGGGCGCCAAGCGCGTCCTCATCTCGGCGGCGGCGGACCATGCCGATCTGACGGTGGTCTTTGGGGTCAACCACGCCAAGCTGACCAAGGATCATCTCATCGTCTCCAACGCGTCCTGCACCACCAATTGCCTCGCCCCGGTCGCCAAAATCCTGAACGACGCGATCGGCATCGAAACAGGATTCATGACGACGATCCACTCCTATACCGGCGACCAGCCGACGCTCGACACGATGCACAAGGACCTTTACCGGGCCCGCGCGGCCGCGCTTTCGATGATCCCAACTTCGACCGGAGCAGCACGAGCCATCGGCCTCGTCCTGCCCGAGCTCAACGGCAAACTCGACGGCGCGGCGATCCGCGTGCCCACCCCCAATGTGTCCGTCGTCGATTTCAAATTCGTCGCGAAACGCAAGACGACAGCCGACGAGATCAAGGACACGGTCAAGCGCGCCTCGGAGGGCCAATTGAAAGGCATTCTCGCATTCACCGAACGCCCGAATGTGTCCGCCGATTTCAATCACGATCCGCATTCATCGATTTTTCACATGGATCAGACAAGAGTGATGGAGGGCACATTCGTGCGCGTCTTGTCCTGGTACGACAACGAATGGGGCTTTTCGAACCGCATGATCGATGTCGCCGCCGCCATGGGAAAGCTGATATGACGAGAACAGCGCCCATGTCCGTGTTCCGGACGCTCGACGACGTGGACGTTGCCGGCAAGAAGGTCCTCGTTCGCGCCGACCTTAACGTCCCGATGGAAAACGGAAAGATCACCGACGCGACCCGCATCGACCGCATCCTTGTGAATATTCGCGAGATTTCGGGAAAAAAAGGCAAGGTTATCCTCTTGTCGCATCTTGGCCGCCCGAACAACGGCCCGGAGCCGAAGAACTCGCTAAAGCCCGTCGCGGTGGAGCTTGAGCGCCAGCTCGGACGCTATATCGCCTTTGCTTCCGATTGCGCCGGCGAGGTCGCGAAGAGCGCGGTCGATGCGATGCACGACGGCGACGTCCTCGTGCTCGAAAATACAAGGTTCCATGCCGCCGAGACGAAGAACGATCCGGCCTTTGTGGACGCCTTGGCCGAACTCGGCGATATTTACGTCAACGACGCTTTTTCCACCGCCCATCGCGCCCACGCTTCGACCGAAGGGGTGGCTCACAAGCTCCCGGCCTATATCGGGCGCAGCATGCAGCATGAGCTTGAAATGCTGAAACGGATGCTGGCCGACCCAAAGCGTCCGCTGGCGGCGATCGTCGGCGGCGCGAAAGTCTCGACCAAATTCGAGCTTCTCGGCAATCTCATGCGCGAGGTCGAATATTTGTTCGTCGGCGGCGCCATGGCCAATACACTTCTCGCGGCGAGCGGCAAGGCAATCGGCAAGTCCCTCTATGAGAAGAAGTTCGTCGATGTCGCCCGCCAAATCATCGCCGAGGCCGATGCGGCAAATTGCAAGCTCGTGCTGCCGGTTGATGTGGTTGTCGCCTCGCGGCTTGAACCGAATGTGCGCACAAGGACCGTCGACACCGACTCCGTGGGGGAGGATCGAATGATCCTCGACATCGGGCCGCGCACCATCTCGCAGGCCGTCGGGCTACTCGCTTCGGCCCGGACGCTTGTCTGGAACGGACCCGTCGGCGCATTCGAGATAGCGCCATTCCAAACCGGCACGATGACGATCGCCAAGGTCGCGGCGCAACTCACCAAGGTGGGGGCGCTGGATTCGATCGCCGGCGGCGGCGACACCATCGCGGCCCTCAATCAAGCCGGTGCGACGCAGGACTTCACCTATGTCTCGACCGCCGGCGGCGCCTTTCTCGAATGGCTAGAAGGCAAGCGTCTGCCGGGCGTCGAAGCGCTCCGCTGGTCCAGCGCTCCGGCTGCGTAAGAGCCGAGTGCAAAAGCGTCGCCCCTCGTCCCTTTTGGTGGTCAGTATTTCGTGGTCTCCAACATCGCGACGTCGATGCAGGGAAGTCTGGAAACGGCGCAACGGAGACTAAATGCGGATTGACCCGCCACTGCCGATCGCAACGCCGCGCGCGATCTAAATTCGCGCTTCCTCCCTCGCCGCGCCGCGCGAATGTACGATCGCGCGAAAGCGGGCACGTTTTACGCGAAGATCATGCTCCAATAGGGGACTTGCATAAAGCCGCGATGGATTCGACTATCGGCCAATCCGCTAGCGCATGGGCCGGAGGCGACGATGGCATTCGTGGTTGAGATCGAGCACCTGCTTGGAAGCCTGGAGCCACTTGTCCATGCGTACGGCGCCGCCGCGGTCATGGTCATTCTGACATTCGAGTCTCTAGGACTTCCACTTCCAGGCGAGTCTCTGCTCATTTTTGCTTCGGTTCTCGCGGGACGCGGAGAATTGTCGCTCCTGCCCCTGATGCTCGGGGCATGGGCCGGTGCCGTGCTCGGCGACAATATAGGCTATCTGATTGGAAGGCGGCTTGGCCGCGCCGTTGTCCTACGGAGCAAAGATCGGCATCAACGCCGATCGCCTCAACCGGGTGGAAGCGTTTTTTAAGCGATATGGTCCTGTAACCGTCGCCTTCGCAAGGTTCGTCAATGTCCTGCGTCAGTTGAACGGCGTCGTGGCGGGCATGTTGAAAATGACCAATTCATAAAAGACGGGATTCGAGATATCCGTCGCTGCCGCGGGAAATCGCAACACGCCTTTCATCTCGTGGTGGCGAGTTTGGCGAGCGGCTCGATTCGCTCAAGGACGGCGGCAAACTGGGGGAACTTGGCGAAGGCGACTGTTTTGGCGAAATCGCCTTGTTCAGCAAAGTCAGGCGAACCGCGACAGTCCACTGCTTGCCAACTTGCGAACTGACCGTTCTGGCGCGCTATGACTTCGGCCCACTCGCCGCCGATTTTGGATGTTGGCCGAAGCAATTCGCAAGCAGGCGGAAGAATGGGCGCAATCGCTGCGCGCTGGTTTCGATCACAATTGTTCGAACCGCGGTAGAACTTTCCCGGCGATCATCCGCGCGATTGGGATTGCCGATGTCGCGGCGGGCGAGGGCGCATTGCACACATGCAGCTGCCTCTCGGTTTCCGCGAAGAGAAAATCATGGACAAGGGTTCCGTCGCGCAACACCGCCTGGGCGCGTATGCCCGCCATTCCAGGTTCGAGATCGCTGAGTGAGAGGTCCGGGCAATATTTGCGGCATTGTGCGAGGTAGGCTTGTTTCCATAGGGAGTTTCGCATCTCCTCGACGCCCGATGCGAGATGCGTTCCGATGACCTTCCAGAATCCCGGAAAAGCGATGGTGTCGAAGACATCCCGACGGTTGAAGGAAAATTTCCGATAGCCTTCGCGGGCAAACCCAAGCACCGCGTTGGGACCGGCGATGATTCTCCCATCGATCGTCTTGGTGAGATGAATCCCGACAAAGGGAAGTTTTGGATCCGGAATGGGATAAATCAGACGGTTGATCAATCCCGCCCGTGATTTTGGCAAGGTATAAAATTCGCCGCGAAACGGTACGATCCGATGATCGATCCTTAAGCCTGCCAGTTTGGCGAGACGGTCGGACTGCAGCCCAGCGCAAACGATCAACGCGCGCGCGCGAAAACTTCCCTTAGGCGTCGAAATCTCGACAGCATCTTTGTTCTCGCGAATCGCAACGACTTCGACGCCGAGCCGCAAATCGGCTCCTTGCGCCGTTACGATTTGGGCAATGGCCGAGGCGACCATTCTGTAATCGACGATTCCCGTCGAAGGGATCAGTAGAGCGCCAACGCCAGTGATGTTGGGTTCAAGGCGGGTAAGCCCGGCGCGATCGATCGGCAGGGCCTCGATGCCGTTTTGTTTGGCGCGCTCGAACAAAGCCTCCATGCGGACGCGCTCGCGCTCATTGGTGGCGACGAGAAGCTTGCCGCAATTTTCGAATTTGATGCCGTGTTCCGTACAGAATGCTTTTGTCGCGGCAGCGCCATCCCGGCAAAGGCGGGCCTTTAAACTGCCGGGCGAATAATAGATTCCGGCATGGATGACCCCGCTGCTGTGTCCGGTTTGGTGCCAGGCGACGGCGTTTTCTTTTTCGAGAACAACGATCGACGAGCGAGGCCGCGCGCGCAAAATTTCGCGGGCCGCCGCCAAGCCGACAATCCCAGCGCCAATAATCGCAAAATCATAGGTCATGCGCGCGGCGAGGAAGTTTGTTGAGCTGGAAACGCACGGGGTCTGCTAAGCGGTGGCGCTGCCTTCGCATTCGCGGTCTTCCTCCGTCCATACCGATATGCTTCTGCCTGGGCGCGGTACAGATCCGCGTCCGCCGCCGCAGTGATCGACAATGCCGCAAGGAGATGCACCGGCACGGGTCTCAGCCGCTCTTGTTCGGGCCGGGTTTGGCCAAGGCGTCGAAAAGCTGGCAAAATTTTGCAAGCTCGGCCCGGTCGATGTCCGAGATGGCCAAGTAATCGGTGCCGCCGTCGCGCCAGATCCGAACGGAATAGCTCTCGGCGACAAAACCCGACGCTGACGGCAGGGCTTGCGCAGGCAAGGAGGTCAACCTGATACGTCTTGATGGATATGTGCCGCCGGTCGCAGCAACCCCGCTCGCCGCCGCCAGGGTCATCTGTGCGTCCAGGCGAATGCCATCGCTCTCTATCACCCGCAAGCCGAGGCCGGAAAGATCACGCGCCGTCCATTCCTTCGGGCGCGCCCCTCAATTCGGAACCTTCGCGGGTTCGCTCGCGGGCACCGCGGTGAGTTTGTTCATTGCCTTGTTGACGCCGCGCAAAATGTCTCCAGCGGCGATCAATTGCTTGTCGTTCTTGGCATCGGGCGGGACAAAGGCTTGCGAGCCTCCCTTTTCGTCCTCGCCATTCTTCAAATGGCCGCGCAGCGAAGCTTCGCCCTTTGTGTCATCCTTGCCCCTGATGTCGTCGGGCACATCCTGCAACACGGTCACGTCGGGGTCGATCCCCTTTGCCTGGATCGAGCGGCCGGACGGCGTGTAATAGCGGGCCGTGGTAAGCCGCACGGCGCCGTTATTCTGGCCGAGCGGGATGATCGTCTGTACCGACCCCTTGCCGAACGAGCGGGTGCCGAGAATGGTCGCGCGTTTATGATCCTGCAACGCGCCGGCGACGATTTCCGAAGCCGACGCCGAGCCGCCATTAATCAGGACGATCACCGGCTTGCCTTTGGACAAGTCGCCAGGACGCGCATTGTAGCGCATCGTCTCATCGGCATTCCGGCCCCGGGTCGAAACGATTTCGCCGCGGTCGAGGAAGCAATTGACGACGGCGATCGACTGGTCGAGCAAACCGCCGGGATTGTTGCGCAGGTCGAGAATATAGCCTTTGAACTTGGCGGCCGGGATATCGTTTTGGAACTTTTGGATCGCCGCGCGAACCCCCTCAAACGTCTGTTCGTTGAATTGGGTGATTCGAATGTAGCCGATATCGTCGCCCTCCTGACGTTCGCGAACAGATTTGATCTGGATCACGGCGCGGGCAATCTTGATATCCTGCGGGTCCTTGTTGGATCCGCGTAAAATCTTGAGCGTCACCGAGGTATCCGGCGCGCCGCGCATCTTGTCGACCGCCTGGTTGAGGCTCAAGCCCTGGACATTCTCGCCGTCGATGGCGCTGATGATGTCGCCGGACAAGATTCCTGCGCGCGCGGCCGGAGTGTCGTCGATTGGCGTGACGACCTTGATGAGCCCGTCCTCCTGCGTCACCTCGATGCCCAGGCCGCCGAATTCGCCGCGCGTCTGAACCTGCATGTCCCGGAAGCTCTTGGCGTCCATGTAGCTTGAATGCGGGTCGAGCGAACCGAGCATGCCGTTGATCGCGGCCTCGACGAGCTTTTGTTCGTCCGCCTTCTCGACATAATCGGAGCGAATCTTCTCGAAAACGTCGCCGAAGAGGTTGAGATTGCGGTAGGTGTCCGAGGCGGCCGCGCGCGCCATTCCCGCCGGAAAAACCGGCGTCTTTGTTGCAAGCGTAGCGAGCCCCGCGCCCAGAAAGGCGCCTAGCAGGAGAGATAAGACTTTGCGCATCATCCGCGAACCCTTTGCAATTCCGGCTTCGCCCACCATGGGCCCGGATCAATCGCCACTCCGTCCTTACGAAATTCGATATAGAGGATGGGCTGGACCGCGCCGATGGCGATGGCCGCGGCCGTCTTGAAGGACCCATCGCCCATGACGGCGACGGGCTCCCCAACCAGAATGAACTGCCCTACGTTTACGTTGATCTTATCCATCCCGGCAAGAATAATATAATAGCCCTGGCCAGCGTTGACGATTAAAAGTTGGCCATAGCTGCGGTACGGACCGGCAAATGACACCCAACCGTCGCAGGGCGAGGCGACAATCGCTTCGGTGCGGGTCGCGATCAGCATTCCTTTCCCGGTGCCGCCAAACCCATCCCGGCTGCCAAAGCCGCGCTGAAGCGTGCCGTTCACGGGGACCGGCAAAAGACCTTTTGTCTCGCTAAACGTGGTCGCTGGCGCAAGCCTTGCCGGATCCTTGAAAGGCGCCAAGGCGGTTTTCATACTAGCGCTTGGCAAGGCTGCTCGCGCGGCGCGCCCGCGGATCTCATCGGCCTTCCTTGCCGCCTCGGCACCCCGCGCGGCCGCGGCGACTTCGGTTTCCATTCTGGCGATCAGATCCTTGAGGCTCGCCGCTTGCCTAGCGAGATCGAGCGCGCGTTCGCGCTCGGCTCCAAGAGCCTGTTCGGCGGCGGACAGCGCCGGTTGACGCGCCTCGATCAGCGCGGCGAGACGCTGACGCTCGGCGCGAATCTTCGCCACGCCATTCGCAAGCGTCTCGCGCTCGGCCGCGATCGATTGCCGCAACTGCACGAGATCCGAAAGGTCCGAGGCAAGCGCTTCGGTTTCGCCGCGCATCTGCGGCAGGACCGAACCGAGCAACATGGAGGTTCTGATCGCGGCAAGCATGTCTTCCGGCGCGACCAGAAGCGCCGGAGGCGGCTTGCGCCCCATCCGCTGCAAGGAGGCAAGGATCTCGGCAATAACCGCGCGGCGGCTCGCAAGTGAAAGCTTGATCGCGTCCTCCGTCCCGGTCAGCGTGTCGAGCCTTGCCTCCGTCTCGCCGATCTTGCGTTCGCTCGTGTTGACAATTCGCGTCGCGTCGAGAAGCGCCGCGGTAAGCTTCGCCCGGTCGGCGCGGATCGATGCGATCTCGGCTTCGATCCGCCGGCGCTGCTCTTGCGACGCGTCGAGCGTGTCTTCCATGCCCCGCAGCTCGAGCCGGCGTCCGCTCAGCTCCGTGCCTTTCTCGGCCGCGTCCGGCGCCGCCGGCTGACCGGATTGCGCCGCAAGGCAAGCGGGCACAAAGAGCGCCAGAGATAATGCGAGTTCAATGCGGCGGCTTGCCGCTCCCATTGAAGCAATCGTGCCGTGCCGCACTCGAACCGCCACGAAAATCCTTATCCCTGGCGGCCGGCTGGACTGGCCGCGAATATTTATCTTATGACGTCACGCAACAGAAGAAAGTGGCACCGCCGGGGCAAAACTGGAAAACGCGCAAATTATTCCCGATGATAGGGGTGACCGGAGAGAATCGTCACCGCCCGGTAAATCTGTTCGGCTGCCATGATTCGCACCAATTGATGCGGCCAAGTCATCGCCCCAAAGGAAAGCGTGAACGAAGCAGATGCCAAAAAAGCGGGTTCCAAACCGTCCGGGCCGCCGATGACGAAAGCGGCACTGGCAATGCCTTGGTCGCGCGCGCGGCCAAGCTCGGCGGCAAGACTCCGGCTTGTCATCTGCTTGCCGTTTTCATCGAGGGCAATCACGCCGGTGCGGGGCATCAGCAAGCTCCGAATCGCCTGCGCCTCTTCCCTCATGCGATCGCCGGGCCGGGCGGCGCGGCTCTCCCCGGCCTCGCGCAGTTCGACGCCGGAAAAGCCGATCGCGCGGCCGGCGGCGGCGGCCCGCTCGACATAGCGCGAGGCCAAATCCCGTTCCGGTCCGGCTTTCGGCCGCCCAACGCAAATTAGCAGAAGACGCATCGTGTTGGTAATGGGCTGCCTTAGCCTAAGCGGCGCTCGCCCGGCCGATCGATGCTCCACATTTTTTCGAGATTATAGAACTGCCTCACCTCGGACCGGAAGATGTGGATGATGATGTCGGCGCCATCGACCAGAACCCAATCGCAGTTCCGCAAGCCTTCGACGCGCGGCGGCTTTTGGCGTTCGCCCTTGAACGCGCCGATAATGCGCTCGGCGATCGCCCCGACGTGAATGTTGGAGCGGCCGGTCGCGATGATCATGACGTCGGCGAGGATGGTTTTGCCGTGCAGGTCGATTGCGACGATGTTCTCGGCCTTGGAATCATCGAGACAGGTCAGGACAGTCCGCACGAGTGTGCCGGCTTCGGGCCCAGTTGAACCGGAAGCCGGGTGGAGCGGCGAAGGCGCCGCTTCCGCAAGAACCGCTTGTATCAGTGTGTCGATCCTCCTCAAGCCCGGCCAACCGGCCGAGCGCACCAAAGAAGATGGCGCAGAATGGCGGAAATTTCAATCGGAGTGATTGCTGGGGTATTTGGCGAACTTGTGTCTGGCCGCGGACGGGTTTGTGCCAAAAGTCTTCTCCGGCGCGCCAGAGCTATGCGCGGAAGTTGGTGACGACGGAGGGGAAAGGCGGCGTATCATGGGAGTGTCCAAGCGTCCACTTCTCCATCGAAGGAGCGATACGCCGGGATAATGTCATCAAGCTGGCTCAGCCAGGAGAGTTTTGCGATGCGCTGACCGAGGTGTTGCGGCAAGGCGCAAGAACCTTGCTCGCCCAGGCCGTTGAAGCAGAGGTTGCGGGTTTTCTCGATTCGCATGCTGACAAACTGACCGAATATGGCCATCGGCGGCTGATCCGCCACGGCCATTTGCCCGAGCGCGAAATCGCGACTGGCATCGGCCACGCCGGGGTGCGTCAACCACGTGTCCGCGACCGGGGGGGCGCGAGGGGAACCGCATCCGCTTCTCGCGGGAACGGGCCCATTCTGCCGGCGGCATCGCAGCCATAGCTCAGGCCGGGACACCGTCGCCTCGGATCGTTATCGGCAGCTCGCCACGAGAGTACAGCCTTGCGCCGAAACCCTGTATTTGCCGTTCTCCTCGAGTGTGCGGCTCATCGACAG
>QHBR01000032.1 GCA_003244015.1 Hyphomicrobiales bacterium
AATCAACTTTCCGGACCGACTCTAAGACAACCCCTTCGGCCCAAGGTTGTTACCCATGTCTTAGGTACGTTCCGTTACCTATGTCTTAGGACTGGCCGCGGTGACATTGGTCGGGGCAGCAGGATTCGAACCTGCGACCTGAAGTACCCAAAACTTCCGCGCTACCAGACTGCGCTATGCCCCGCATGGAGACCCCTGCCCTTTTGTCGTGTATTCGCTATCATGCGGCCGCGCCGCGAACAAGGGCGGCAACCCAATCAGGAAGGGGAGTCGCATACGGAAATTTCTTGCGCGGGGGATCGATTCCTCCACGGCGAGCTTTGGATTGGAGCTTGTTGGAGGTTGGAATGGAACGGTTTCTGGCCCCTTTTTCGGGTCTTGATCCAAGACCGGGCAATGCGTGCCGGCACAATCCGTATGAACTGTTGCCGATCGCGCTCTGCACGTTTCCGTGCGGTGGCTGGTCCTGCGTCGATTTGGCGGATGTTTTGGAGGAGAAGAAGGAATTTCTTCGGGAATTCCTGGTCTTGGCTGGCTTCTTGCCATCGCATGACACTCCTAAGCTTGTCGAAGGGCAGCCGATTGTTCGGTAGTGTCTCAGTTTGAAATCTGACGCCCTTCACTTCTTGGCGCTAAGGATCAAAATCAAGGCTTCCAGGAAGGGGATGGAATTGGCGCGGTGTGGTCGTCAGGGCAACGCATTGCTAGGCTCTGCAAGGCAGGCAATGGCCCAGGTCGTGAGACCGGGGCTTTTTTATAGGTTAATCCGAAATGCCAAGAGGCCCGAAAGGCGAGAAGCGTCCAGCCGACGTGATAGGTAATGCCGTCCATGTCATGCGCGTGCTGACTGGCGTGATAGAAGAAAAGGCTAACATCACCAAGGATGCAGCTACCCTTGGAAAGAAAGGCGGCCATGCCCGCGCGGCCAAAATGACACCTGAACAACGTTCGGAAGCGGCAAGGCTGGCATCTGCTGCACGGTGGAAAAAGGGCGGCTAAGCGGCCTCATCATATGGCGGTGACATTCGCTCAGCCACGTCGTCGGCGAAGTCGAGGACAAGCTGTATCGGCGCCTCCCCTTTGTTCAAGTTGTTATAGGCGTCAACATCGATTCGCAACTGCAAGCAATCTCCGACGACCTGCTCTCGACGCTGAGCGAACGCCTTTTCCATGTGGGCACGAGGCGCAAAGCCCATCGTGGCCCAAAACGTATATTGGACACCAGCCTTAGTGACTCGCACGGCATGGTTCACGCGATACTTGAGCCCGCGCTCGTCAACGGCGTATTCTTCTCGCAGCGCCTTCGCCATCTCCGCTGCTAGAACGTCGTAGGGATCAATCAGCGGCAGTTCGACCAATCCCTCGCGGACGCCACATTCTACCGCTTCACGAGCGGACGTTGGAAGGTGATCGTGCTCCGCCTCATAACTATGGTAGACATACTGAAGCTGCTCAGTTTTTGTGGTCAACATAGACCTCCTAAATCGACACTGGGGCCACTTGGTCCCAACCATCTACCATTGCACCAGACATGACAAACTGCCGGACCTTCACAAGGTGCCTGCGCAAAAAATCCCAACGTTTCGTATGATTCTGAATTTGGCCTACCACAATGCCGGGGTGGACTTGTACACGGCGCGCAAACCCCAGCACATCACGTTCGGCAAAAAATGGGTTCTTACGCGCGATGAACTTTTGCATCTCGTTTTGAGAAACACAGAACCCAGCGGCGGCCCGGTTGGCGATGCGCTCTTCGTCTGAGAGTGCTGGGCTATCGCTCGAACGTTCGCCTTCTAAGTCGTCGAGGATCTCAGCATCCCGGCCGTGCCTTTGCAAGACGTGTTCGATCTCGTGCCGGATAACGAACCAGAAATTATCAACACGATCAAAGCGAAGGGACATGCCTATCACGGGGGCACTGTTGCCGAGCCAAAAACACACGCCGTCGATCTTGGCGCTGGGCAAGCTCTCCACGATTACGAAACGTACCCCGCATTCCATAAGAATGCGTGGTACGTGTCTTATTTCCTCAACATCAACCAAGAGGCTCCGGAGGCGAGAGAGAGATTCCAGCAAGGCCCTCTCAGAATACTTCGGTACAGTCATAGAGTTTGAGATTTGTCTGACACGGAATAGCCATGCCAACTGTGCTGGGCTTACAGTGTCGTAGTTGGTCTTTCTTGCGCAATGGGACAGATGAGGGATTTCAGCAATGGAACTTACCTCGAAGAAGCGCGCCATTTGAGCTTCAAGTAAGGGCGCATCAGTGTTCTCAAGCCACCCGCGTTTGATCATCTCCCGAACCGGATACAAACCTTGAAGCCGCGCTCGGCGAGCTACGCCAGGATTAGGCTCCCGCGCCTTGGACATGTCATAAGCCTTTTGCAAGTTGGCGAAGAAGTCAGGATTCACATCGAAGGCGTCTCCCATAGCTTTAGCCATCTCCGGGCTAACACCACGTTTGCCGTTGACGATCATCGTGACGGCTTGTTCAGGCACGCCTAACAACCACGCCAGATCGCGTTGGCTCCAGCCACGCGCGTCAAGTTCTTCCCGAATGAAATGCCCTGGAAAAGGAACATCGGTGGCGTATTCCATCGATCTCATTTTTAGCTCCCTTCTTAGTGCGTGTCGCCGATCTCTAGGATAACCCCGATTGGCGGGGACGTGGTCTCTTCCAGAGTGAAAACAATCCTGAACTGATCGTTGATCCTGATTTGTCTACGTCCTTCTTTGTCGTTTTCGAGCTTCTTGTAATTAAGGCTTTTCCAATTTCTGAGCGTGCGCTCGTCAGGCGCGCTCTCGATTGCCACAAGCTTGGCCCTACATGACCGAATGACCGCGAATGGCAGCCTTAGCTCATTGGCGCGCTCTGTGCGTATGAGGGCGAGGCGCTTGTCGCGGAACTCGATTTTCATACGGCCAAGAATATGAGTCTGTTTGGCCTATTTGTCAATAGGCCACTTAACGCAAGTCATTAAGTTGAAAAAAATTCTTGACGGCACGGATAATTAGTTCATATTGGAATTATGAACAAGCTGCCTGCCGCCACGCGCGCCCAAATCCTTTCGATGCTCTGCGAGGGCGCTTCGATGCGCTCTGTCTCGCGCCTTACTGATACGAGCATCAACACGGTTTCAAAGCTCTTGGAGGACGCCGGGCGCTTCTGCGCGGGCTTCCATGACGCGAAGATTCGCGGCGTGAAGGCGCGGCGCGTCCAAGTCGATGAACTTTGGTCTTTCACCGCCGCCAAACAAAAGAACGTCGCCGCGATGAAAAATCCGGTCGATGGCGCTGGCGACACTTGGACCTGGACCGCGATCGAAGCCCAAACCAAATTGCTTATTTCCCATTTCGTGGGCGGACGCGATGGTGAGTGCGCTAAGTGGTTTATCGAGGATATGGCGGCGCGGATCGCGAACCGCATTCAATTGACTTCGGACGGCTTCAAAGCCTATCTTGAGGCTGTTGAAGGCGCTTTCGGAGTCGATATTGATTACGCGATGCTCAATAAGATTTACGGGGCTTCGTCGGAAAGCGCGAAGGGCCGTTACAGCCCCGCCGAGTGCAGTGCATTGGCTGCCGGAAAGAGAAGATCGAAGGTAACCCTGACATGAAGCATGTCAGCACGTCGTATTCCGAACGCGCGAATCTCACAATGAGGATGCACAATCGGCGCTTTACGCGGCTGACAAATGCGTTCTCAAAGAAATTCGAAAACCACGCTCACATGGTTGCAATCTATGCCGTTTGGTACAATTGGATTCGCATCCATAAGACCTTGCGCGTCACGCCAGCAATGGAAGCTGGCCTGAGCAAGTCGGTCATGTCATGGGCGGATTTTGTGGGGGCTATGGATGCGGACGCCCCCGCTAAGAAACGCGGCCCTTACAAAAAGACGGCCGAAGAAATTTCAAACTGAGATACTATCGATTGTTCCGGGCGCTTGATCCTGGCCAGTTTCGCGACTACTTTCAGGTATTCATGGCGCGGTTCGCCGAGAACTGTCGGGGCGTGGCCGCATGCTTCGGCTTCGCTCAGCTGCGGGCCGCCAGCATGAGCTCAGCGGGGAAAAGGCGGAGGTCCGCAGCGACCCACGCGCCTCTCGACGTTTTCGCCCGAAGCATTACGTTTAGAGTCGTGCAGCCGCGGGCCTCCCCCGCGACGGCGTTTTTGAGGAAAGGAACCGCACGATGTCAATCTTCGGATCGCCCCCGGATTTCGATTTTAGCCTCAGTTCAACCCTTGCGCGCAACTGGACGGTTGTTGTGGCGCGGGGCGTTCTGGGGCTCGTCATCGGCTTGATCGCGTTTCTTTTCCCGGGTCCGACGCTGTTGTCGCTCGTCGGCCTATTCGCGGTCTTTCTGATTATCGACGGCATCTTGGCGATTGTTGCCGCCGTGCGCGCGGCAAGCAAGAACGAACGGTGGGGATTTCTGACATTCGAGGGCATCGCCGGCATCGTGGCGGGGATTCTCGCCATGGCCATGCCCGGCCTCACGGTGTTCGTCTTTGTTGGTCTCCTCGCGGCTTGGGCCTTTATCTCGGGGACACTGGAGCTTCGCGCGGCCTCCAATCTCGCCACGGACCATGGCCGCTGGTGGCTGGCGCTCGGCGGGATTATTTCGATTGTTTTCGGAATAGTGCTGGTCGCGGCGCCGATGTTCGGCGCCTTGGTGGTGACCTGGTGGGTCGGCGCCTATGCGACCTTTTTCGGTGCAAGCCTTCTCGCACTCGGCTTCAAGTTGCGGGCGCGAAACACTGGATCCGGCACGCAGGGGGGAGCTCGCCCGGCCTGACGCGTAACGGCATGTTGGAAAGGGCTGGGAGCCGTCCCTTTCCCGCCTCACAACCATCCCGCCGGTCGGCGACCCCGCACGCTGCCGCGGCGGGGCCGCGCACCGAAAGTCTTAAAGTCTTTAGGAACCGTGGTGGTTTGCCAGGGGAACTATTCCTTTTTAGCTTTGAGTTTCTGCAGCGCTTGTGCACAGCCCACGCTCATTTCCTTCTTATGATTTTTAAGGCAATGAATAAGCCGGCCGCCGCCGGGCTCGATGCCTTTGCACAGCCGCTTTAGGTCGCTCATACAATAGGTGCGGATGTCCTCCAATCCAGCCTGAGCCTTGGCGGGCACCACGAACAGGCATGACGCGATGAAGCCGACGAACAAAAAACGGATAAGCATGCCCCCTTGGCGCTCTATCGCGAGCACCGTCGCATTGGGAAAATCGTATAGCGCAACGGCTTGTTTAGCAGTTGGCTTCGCTAAAGCATAAATCACAAAAAGCTTTGCGGATCAACATCGACGGCGACCCGCACGCCGCCGCGCTCCGGCGGTCCGGAGGCGAGCCATGCGCGCAAAAACCCTTGTAAATCAGATGATCGCGGCGCTCGCACCAGGAGCCGGAAACGGTGGCGCCCGCGAATAACCGCGATCGGCGCCTCGGCGGGCCCGAGCATATTCAGCTCGTTCTTCTTCGGCAATGCGCCGGCCGGGGTCAGCGTGCAGCCCTCCGACGGCGGCAGCACGTAGGCGGCGCGGGCCAGGGCGCGCGCAAAAACTTCGGCCGAAGCGCTGTCCTTGCCCGACACGATCAGGGCGGCGAGCCGCCCGAAAGGCGGCAGCCCGGCGCGGCGGCGCTGGTTTGTTTCCTCGTCGTAAAAACGCTCGCAATCGCCCGACAACAGCGCGCGCATGACTGGATGCTCGGGCTGCCAGGTCTGGACCAGTGCGCGTCCGGCGATCTCGAACCGTCCCGCGCGCCCGGTCACCTGTTGCAGCAATTGAAAGGTTCGCTCCGCCGCGCGCGGATCGCCCGACGTCAGGCCAATATCCGCGTCGATCACGCCGACCAGCGAAAGACGCGGGAAATTATGCCCCTTCGCGACAAGCTGGGTGCCGATCACAATATCGCATTCGCCGCGCGAGATCGCCTCGATTTCCTCGCGCAGACGCTCCGTGCCGCCTGGAAAATCCGACGAGAGGGCGAGAATCCTCGCCTGCGGAAAAAGCGTCGCCGCTTCCTCGGCCAATCTCTCGATGCCGGGGCCGCAGGCGGCGAGCGAATCGACCGCCTCGCAGGCAGGGCAAACATTGGGCCTTCGTACGATATGGCCGCAATGATGGCACATCAACGCCCGCCGGAAACGGTGTTCGACAAGCCAGGCGGTGCAGTTCGGGCAGTTGAAACGATGTCCGCACGCGCGGCAGAGGGTCAAGGGCGCGTAGCCCCGCCGGTTGAGAAACAAGAGCGCCTGTTCGCCGCTCGCGAGCGCCTTTGCAATAGCCTCATTGAGCCTTGGCGCGATCCATTTTCCGCGCGGCGTCGCTTCGGCGCGAAGATCGATCGCCGCGATCGCTGGCAGCGCCTTCGCCTTGAAACGGGCGGCGAGCCTTATATGGCCATATCGGCCCTGGGCGGCATTGACGCGGCTCTCGATCGAAGGCGTCGCCGAGACGAGGACGACGGCCGACTTCTCGATTTGGCCACGCACCACGGCCATATCGCGGGCGTGGTAGGCGACGCCCTCCTCCTGCTTATAGGCGCTCTCGTGTTCTTCATCGACGATAAGCGTTGCGAGATCGGCGAAGGGAAGAAACAGCGCCGAGCGCGCGCCAATAACGACCCTGACTTCGCCTTGAGCCACCGCGCTCCACAGCCGCGCGCGCTTCCGCGCGCTGACTCCTGAATGCCATTCCCCCGGACGCGCCCCGAAGCGCGCCGCGAAACGGCCGAGAAATTGCGCGGTGAGGGCGATCTCGGGCATGAGGATCAGGCTTTGGCGTCCGGCTTCGAGCGCAGAAGCGACGGCCTCGAAATAAACCTCCGTCTTGCCAGAGCCCGTTACGCCTTCGAGCAGGGTCACCGAAAACGTGCGGGCTTGTACACGTTCCGTTAAGATGGACGCGGCGTTTTCCTGCGCGGCTTCAAGCGACGGCCTGGTGAACGCCGGATCGCAAGGAAGCGCCGCCGGCTCGGGCGGCAGCGCGATTGTCTCGAGCGCGCCTTCGTCGATCAACGTGTCGATGACGCCGCTCGAACAGGCGGCGGCCTCGGCGAGCGCCGCCTTGGAGAAAGCAAGGCCGCCTTCCGCCGCGGCGATGACGCGCGCGCGGGTGGCGGTCATCCGGCGCGGCGGGAGCCCCTTGAGGCGCACCCCAACCCGCGCCGGTTCCGGCCCTGCTTGAAACGGCGCACCAATCGCCATGCGCAGCACCATGCCGCGCGGGCTCAACGTCCAGCGCGCCACCCAATCGATGAATTTCCGCAAATTGGCGGGAAGCGGGGGAACATCGAGGCGCGCGGCAACGGCTTTCAGATTGGCCCCTGCGACCCCGGAGCGGGCCTCCCAGACGACGCCATTGGTCATTCTCGTGGCGAGCGGCACTTCGACGAAATCGCCAGGCGCGACAATGGTGCCGCGCGGAACGAGATAGAAATAAGGACGATCGATCGCGACCGGGAAGAGAATTTCCGCGATGGCCGCGCCTTCGTCCGTCAAAGTGGGGTTGCCGCCCTCTGCCATTTCATTTCGGCGGTTTGCGCCTGCGTCTCGCGAGCAAATTGAGGCCTTCGACCGCGCCGGAAAAAGCCATCGCGGCGTAGATGTAGCCCTTGGGAAAATGAAAGCCAAATCCGTCGGCGATCAGGGTCGCGCCGATCAGAAGCAAAAAGCCGAGCGCGAGCATCACGATCGTTGGGTTGCGATGCATGAAATTGGCGAGTGGACCGGCCGCGATGAGCATGGCCATGACCGCGACGATGACCGCGGCAATCATGATTGGAACATCTCCGGTCATGCCGACTGCGGTGATGATGCTGTCGATCGAGAAGACGAGATCGAGGAGAACGATCTGGCCCACCGTGGCGGCAAAAGCGCGCGGCCGTGGGCTTTCCTTTTTTGTGGCCTCGACGCCGGGATCGACGTTGTGATGGATTTCGGCCGTCGCCTTGAAGACGAGGAAGAGTCCGCCGCCGATCAAGAGATCGAGGAGAACGATCTGGCCCACCGTGGCGGCAAAAGCGCGCGGCCGTGGGCTTTCCTTTTTCGTGGCCTCGACGCCGGGATCGACGTTGTGATGGATTTCGGCCGTCGCCTTGAAGACGAGGATGAGTCCGCCGCCGATCAGGATCAAGTCGCGCCAGGAAAAATCTTCGCCCAAAACCGTGAACAAAGGCACGGTGAGATGGACGACGTAGGCCGCGCCGGCAACGAGCAGCACCCGGAAAATAAGCGATAGGCCGATCCCGATCCGGCGCGCCTTCGCGGCTTCAACGGGCGGCAACTTCCCCGAGAGAATCGCGACGAAGACGAGATTGTCGATGCCAAGCACGATCTCCATCGCGACCAGCGTGACGAGGGCGAGCCATGCCGAGGGGTCGGCGGCGAGCGCGATGAGATGGTTCATCACAAATCGTTCTCGCGGGAAACTTTTTCCACACGCAACACCGGCCGCGGGCGGGCAGCCCTGAAAACGGAGGATGCCGGGGAGAAGATCATGCGATAAGATAAAAAGACGAAGTCCAGTATCGTTGCAAGTTTTCTTTTTCAGCTGCCACGGCGGTCAGACCGCACCAGAAAACCCCGCCGGCTTGCCTGCCAACGCGGTACCTGAATATTTCGTAGGAGACATGCGTGATTCGCAGGTCAAGAATAATGTTCGCTTCATTTGCGGCCTAATTAACGAAAATTCACATTTCGCGTGGACATTTCGACACAGGCGACAATTTTCGTGCAATCGTCTATCATTGCGCGGCGATCAGGAATCGGCGCAGGTGTGCATTATGTCATAGAATAGGTTTTGGAACAGTCTATCGATATTCCTCGCGAGGGAGCGGGAAAACGTGAAAATCCTTCCGGTCATCATGTGCGGCGGTGCGGGAACGCGGGTCTGGCCCGAGTCGCGCGAAAGCCTGCCGAAGCAATTCATTTCTCTCGTTGGGCCGCACTCCACCTTCCAGATGGTGGTCGAGATGCTCGCTGATAGCGCGTTCGAAATGCCGGTTGTCATTTCCAATCACGATTATCGCTTTCTCGTCGGCGAGCAATTGCAGAAGCTCAAACGCGAGGCGCGCATCGTTCTCGAGCCAGTTCGCCGCGATTCGGGGCCAGCGGTAGCGGTCGCCGCCGAACTCGCCACGCAATCCGGGCCGGGTACGATCGTCGCGGTTCTCGCCGCCGATCACGTGGTGCGCGATGGAGAAGGTTTCGTGGCTTTGTGCAAAACGGCGGCCGAAGCGGCAGCGCTTGGCTATATCGTGACGCTCGGCATCAAGCCGGATGCGCCCGCCACTGGCTATGGTTACATCAGGCCGGGAAAGACGGTAACGCAGGACGGCGCCGTGTTGAAGGTCGAGGCTTTTATCGAAAAGCCTGATGCCGCCGCGGCGGAAATATATGTCGCCGAGAACTATCTCTGGAATTCCGGCAATTTTTTCTTTCGCGCGGATGTGATGCAGGATGAGGTGCGAAATTTCGAGCCGGACATGGCGGCAGCGGCGGCGGAAGCCGTCGCCAAGGCCAAATTGGATTTGAATTTTTTGGTCCTCGACTCGGAAGCCTTCGCCAGGGCGCCGAAGAAATCGATTGACTTCGCGATCATGGAACGCACCGGCAAGGCCGCTGTCGTCCCCGCCGACATAGGCTGGTCGGATGTCGGCAATTGGGAGGCGGTCTGGCAATTGTCGGAACGCGACGGCAAGGGCAATTCGATCCGGGGCCGCGGCGTCGTCATGAATGCGTCAAATGTTCATGTCCGCTCCGACGAACATTTGACGACCGTCGTCGGCGTCGACGATGTCATTGTCGTTACCACCCAGGATGCGGTCTTGGTGCTCAACAAGGCGCAGGGGGATAGCGTCAAGCAACTGGTCGATCTCCTGAAAACCGAAAATCGCGCCGAGGCGCTGGAACATAAGCGCTCCTACCGGCCATGGGGCTATTATCAATCGGTCGATTTCGGGGCGCGCTACCAAGTCAAACGCATCGTCGTGAAGCCAGGCGAGCGCTTGTCCCTGCAAAAGCATTTCCATCGCGCCGAGCATTGGGTCGTCGTCAAGGGAACGGCCGAGGTCACAAGGGACAATGAGGTTCATCTTGTCCATGAGAACGAATCGATCTATCTGCCGATAGGTTGCTTGCATAGAATGGCGAATCCTGGCCGGATCGACCTCGAATTGATCGAGGTGCAGACCGGCTCCTACCTAGGCGAGGACGATATCGTCCGGCTCCAGGATGTCTATAACCGCAGCTGACACGCGGCGTTTCGCGAAACGCCTGCAAATGGACGGATCGAGGCATTGCCGCTTATGCTAAGACAAATTTCAAGCTTTCCTTTCGCGCGGAATTTTTTGACCGTTTGCGCGGCGATGCTTGCCGCCGCCGGCGTATCCCTTGGGCCCGCCACCGCGCGCCCCCTGGTTCCGGCGGAGCGGCGGTATAGTCCCTACGACGGTGTGTTGCCCGCTTGCGGCGATCCCGCAGTTTTCGAAAGGATACAGGGGCGCTTCCATGATCGCGAAGCCGAGTTTTGGAACACCGGCCTTGAGATCCTGGGCTTCGAAAGAGTCAAGGAAATCGGCTATAAAACGAACGGCGAGGATTACATCCCCCGCCGTTACTGCAGCGCGCAGGCTTACTTGAACGATGAAAAATCGCATCAGGTTTCTTATTCGATCAACGAGGATCTTGGTATCATAGGCTTTGGTTTCGGCGTCGAATGGTGCGTCGGCGGACTCGACCGCATCGATGCCTATGCGCCCAAATGCAAAATGGCGCGGCCGTGAGCGGGGTCGCCGATAATGTTGGCTAGGCTGTGGTCAAGCAATCCGGCTGGTTTTTTGGCGGTCCTGATCGTCTTTGCCTCGCTCGCGTGGGTTTGCCCCTTGCTGGCCGCGCCGGCCACTTTTTGCGGACCGGATCGCTGCGCCGGCCCGGCGCCTTTCTTGCCGCTAAGTGTCCAAGGGTTGCGCGGCGCCGCGAGCACGCCCGGAGATTTCGATTTTTACGTTCTTTCGCTCTCCTGGTCTTCGGGCTTTTGCGAGACGCCCGCGGGCGCGAGGGCGCGCGGCCAATGCGACGCGGGCGCTAATCTCGGGTTCGTCGTGCATGGGCTGTGGCCTCAGTATGAGCATGGCTATCCGTCGGACTGCGGTCCCGCCGCCCGGTTCCCGTCGCGCCTGGCGCTGCAAAGCGCGCAAGGACTTTATCCCACTGTGGGACTTGCCCGGCACGAATGGCAGAAGCACGGCACCTGCTCCGGGAAAAGTCCTACCGACTATTTCGCCGATGTGCGGCGCGCGCGCGATTCAATTGTCATTCCCGCGCCGTTTGTCGCCGCCAAGGAGAAACAGACCTGGACGCCAATCGATATTACGCGCGCTTTCATCGCCGCGAATGCGCGGCTGCGGCCAGGCATGCTGGGCGTGGCCTGCGCAAGCGGCGTCCTGCAAAAGAGGTGAGGATTTGTTTTTCCAAGGAGCTGCGTGAGTTTCACGCCTGCCCGGAGGGTAGCCGGCAAGGGTGCCGCGTGCGGGAAATCTCGGTGCCGCCCATCTTGTGAAACTTTGCAAAGTCAAAGCGAAGTTTGGGTCAACCGCCTCCGCATGAATTACCGCCACGATTTTCACGCCGGCAATTTCGCCGGTGTTTTCAAGCATATTTTTCTGTCCCGCGCTTTGCTGCGCCTCGGCGCGAAGCCGACGTTTTCAAACGCGGACAAGGGTTACTGCTTCATAAAACCGGACGGCGGCGGACGCGATATTTTCGTGCATATCGCGGCGGTCGAGCGCGCCGGCCTGCGATCCTTGAATGACGGGCAGCGCGCGAGCTATGAGATCGAGGCGGACAAGAAGGGTAAGGGACCCAAGGCGGCTGATCTGCATTCGGTATAGAGTATTATTTCCGGCGGCGGAACGAGGTTTCGCGAACGATGACGAGGCTAAAACAAAGAGATTTTGGGCCATGATTCGATTTGATCCAAATAGAACTATGGTCTAGGGGCTGCCAAATGATCGTTCAAACGTTCGAGGTTGGCGAGGACGAGGAAGGGATGCGCCTCGACCGCTGGTTTAAGCGGCGCATGCCAATGCTCTCTCTTTCGCATCTAAACAAGATCGTGCGCACCGGCGAGGTGCGTGTCGACGGCGCCCGAGTGAAGACCGCGACGCGGCTCGCGAAGGGCCAAAGCGTGCGGATCCCGCCATTGAAGCTCGATGCGCCGGTCGCACTGGTACGCGAGATTTCGCCAACTGATTTGCGCGCGCTCCAAGACATGATCCTTTACGAGGACCGCGATCTCCTGGTGCTCGACAAACCTTTCGGGCTTGCCGTGCAAGGCGGCTCGGGAATGACGCGCCATATCGATGGGATGCTCGCCTCGATGCCAAACGAGCGCGGCGACCGGCCGATGTTGGTGCACAGGCTCGATCGCGATACGTCGGGGGTCTTGCTCGTCGCGAAGACGCGGAGCATCGCCGCCGATCTTGGCGAAATTTTTCGCTCGCGGCAGGCACGAAAAATCTATTGGGCTCTTGTTGAAGGCGTGCCCAAGCCGGCGCAAGGCCGCATCTCCCTTTACCTGGCAAAAGGCGACGGAATGGGCCCGGCCCGGCCCGCGCGGCGTGACGAGGAGGCGCACGGAAAACTTGAAAAGATGCGGATCGCCCGGCATGGCGACGAGGATGCCCGCCATTCGGTGACCTATTACGCGATTGTCGACAAGGTGGCGCCGCGGCTGACCTGGCTTTCGCTCAAACCCATAACGGGACGCACCCATCAGCTGCGCGCTCATGCCGAGGCGATTGGTCATCCGATCATCGGCGATCCCAAATATGGCGCAATGCCCGGCAACGATCCGCGCCGCAACGATCCGCTGCGAACGATACCGGACGCGGTCGAACGCAAGCTGCATCTTTTGGCGCGCCGCCTGGTCCTGCCGCATCCCGCTGGCGGCACGCTCGACGCCACCGCGCCCTTGCCGGAGCACATGCGGCGCTCGTTCGACATGTTTGGCTTCAACGTGAAACGCCACGATCCGATCGAGAACGCGCCCGAGTGAATGTCAGCTCACTGAGCGGCGTGGTCCGGCTCGACCAGGCTCAAACGGGTGAGATCGGCGACCGGCCGCCTTTGATCGTCGAGCGTGACCGCTTCGGCATAATGCATTCCGAACAAGACTTCCGTGACGGTATAAATGCGCATGTCTTGGACGAGGGCGCCGATTGCATGATCGCGTGCCTCGATGCTCAGAAAGAGGCGTGCGTCGCCCCCTCCGCGAGCCGCTCGGCGTCGTAGCCGGCAAGCGGGCTTTTTTCGTCGATTGCGTGCATCACGGTCCAAGTCAACGCGAACAATGAGATGCTCGCACCATAGAGCGTTGCCGGAGCCATGGTTCCGTAACCCACGGTCGCCAGCGTCTCGATACTGAAGAAGAATGCGTCGGAGAACGAGCCCGGCCGCGCATTGGCGATGCAGCCTGGCGACGCGAGATAGAGCAAGGCGAAGACGATATTGATTCCGAGTTCCAATCCGGCGAAGGCGAGCGCGAATTCATTCCAGCTCATTTCGATCGCGATATGATAGGGATCGCTGAAGTCGTAGCGCGAGGCGCCGTGCTTGACGAGTTCAACCGCGCCGGAGCCGACGTGCATTGTCGGGTCACGTTTCTTGCGCTTTTTTCGCTCGAGCACGATGCGCTTCAAGCCGTGAATCTCCGTTGTTGTGCGGCAACAGTACCCATCTCGGACGCGGGCTGCTGTGGCGGCAGTATATTTGCCCAGGCCGTCAATCTTACCAAAATGTTTCACTGCCAGCCTGCGGATGATACATGGCGCCCGCTTGTTTCCCCTAAGTTGGGCTTGCGCTTGCCGCGTTGCACCTGTAAATTGCTGCATTGCACTAACTTTCGATGGAGGTTGGCATGGCGCATCCGGCCCGCACGGCATTGGTCCTGCAAGGAGGCGGGGCGCTTGGCGCCTACGAGCTAGGGGCGGCGCGGAGACTCTACAAGGATGAAGCTTTCGCTCCCGATGTGATTGCCGGGGGTCTCGATCGGCGCGATTACCGCGGTCCCCTGGCGCGGCCGGCCCCGGGTCTGAAGCCCATCGAAGCTTTGGAGGCGCTCTGGCAAAAAATCACCGTGCCAGGACTATTTCTGCCGCCGCCGTTCCGGCCCTACGCGTCGGTTCTAGGCAACCCCAATTTCTTCGTGCCGCGGCTTGACTACTACGCCCTCCCCACCTGGACCAATATCTACGACACGGAGCCGCTCCGCCAGACGCTGTCCCAATTGGTCGACCTGAAAGCGCTCGCCGATCCCAAGGCCGCGCCGGGACTGCTGGTGAGCGCGACGGACGTGGAGGCCGGAGAGATAGCGTATTTTTACAGCCAAGACAAAGGACTGTCCTTGGACCACATCGTCGCGAGCGGCAGCTTGCCACCGTCGTTTCCCATGACCGCGATCGGCGACAAATTCTACTGGGACGGAGGACTGTTCGACAATACGCCGCTCGGCGCCGTGCTCGACAGGCTCGATGGCGCGGTGGGTGCGGACCGGACCATTTATGTCGTCAATCTGTTTCCAAATAAGGCGCCACTTCCCCACAATATGGGGGAGGTCACGGTGCGGACCCAAAATCTCCAGTTCGCCAACAAGACCTTGGAAGACGTGAAGATGCTGCGCCGGATCGACGAGGTCGCCGGACTGATGGAGGCGCTCGAAAAACTTCCCGACGGCAATCCGCTCAAGGATAATCCGGCCTATGAAGCGGTGGCGAAACGTCAATACGTTCGTGTTCCGCGAATCGTTTCGATCACGCGTCCAGACGAGGTTTTGGGCTTGGGCGCAAGCGATTTTTCGCCCGAGACAATCGAACAGCGCGCGAACGAAGGCTACAAGCAGACCGATTTTGCACTGCAGGCGTAGGGGGTCGGACCGGTCTCCAAAAAGATCGGTCGCGTTGTCGCCGGGCCTGGCGCCGGTTCAAAACTCGCGAAGGCGTCGAACTCGCCACCTTCGAAACCGGACCGCCGCCAGACAGTGCCTCGTGAAATCTGGCAGCCGGATACCTAAATGAGGACCGGCGTGGCCGGAAACTTGCGCCGGAGAGGTCTTTCTTCTCGTGATCAACCATATTTGGGCGCGAACCCATTCGCGCTTTTCCAGGAAATGTTCTAAGCAGATATGCCCCTTGGACCGGGCGCCCGGTCCAGCCTAGCTCGTTTTGCTCCCGCGTAGGGAATCTGAAATAGCATGCGTAAGGTCGTTGGCGGCAAGCTCCACGGCATCCGCGTCACGGAGGCAAATCTCGATTATCACGGCTCGATCACGCTCGATCCGGATCATTGCGAAGCCGCCGGAATCTTGCCGCTCGAATTTGTCGAGATCTGGAATAAGAATTCCGGAGCGCGTATTTCAACCTACGTTATTCTAGGCGAACGCGGTTCGCGATGCTGCATTGTCAATGGAGCGGCGGCGCGGACCTGTCAGCTCGGCGACGAACTCATCGTCTGCAACTCGGTCTATCTGCCGGGCGAAAGTATCGCCGGACTTAATCCCACAGTGGTAACCTTGGACGAGGATAATAATGTCGTTGAAACTTTGCGCTATTGCGTCAGCCTGGACGGCGCGGGGCGCTATCAGTTCGCGATTCTCGACGAAGCGGGAACGCAGCTCAAGATTCCGCTGCGCTCCGGTTCCAAGGGCCACAAATTTTAATCCGGCTGGTGCACCAATATCCTTCGAGAGGTTTACGAATTAATCTTACATGTTGGAGGCGCTTTGATGGCGTCGCGCGGGCGTGTCGTCCAGAAAAGGCAGGGAGAAGGCAGCCCGACGCCGACAGACACGAGGCGGGGATACGCTCTGGACTGGGCTCGTTTCGAAGGACTGGAGATGCGCATGGACAAGACGATGGAAGCGCTCGTGAATCGACACTTGGCTGCGGAGAACGAGCATCGCCTGGAGGGAACGCTTGCGACGCCCCACCCGGAGTGCAAGTTCGAGGACCTGCCTCTGGGGAGGGTCTACCACGGCCTGTCAGAGGTGGAGACCTATTACCGCACGTGGTGGGATGCCTTCGATCTCAAGGTCCACGGCGAACGCCGCTATTGGTCGGAGGACGACGCGTTCATGATCGCCGAAACCCAGTACAGCGGAATCCATCAGGGCGACTTTCTCGGTCACGCGCCCACCGGCCGAACAATCAAGTTTCCGCTCGCCGTCGTCATACCGTTCCGCGACGGCCTGATGCCGGGCGAACGGTTCTACTACGACCTCTCGAACCTGCTGCAGCAGATTGGCGCCCTTCCCGAACGGGGGGCTTGACCGTGCGGGCAGCGATCGTGGGCGCGACGGGCGTGCTGGGCCGTCAGGTCATTCCGCGCCTGATCGAGCGCGGCCACCAGGTACGCGCTATTGTCACCAAGGAGCCCGACGCCGCCGCCGCCTTGCGGCGAGTGGGCGTCGACGCAGTTCTCGGCGACATCCTGAACCGCGCGACGCTGGGCCACGCTGTCGGGGGATGCGACGTAGCCCTCCATCTCGCCACCGTCGCGCCCCGTCCGGGTAAGGCAGCCAATTTGACCTTGAACGACCGGATTCGTCGGGAAGGGACGGCCAACCTCATCGAAGCTTGTCGCGAGAATGGCGTTGAACTGGTGGACGAGAGACGGCGCTCCTGCTCCCGCCAACCGCCGTGACGGCGTCCGCAATCGACATGGAGCGCCTTGTGGCCGACTCGGGCCTGCGATGGACAATCCTGCGGGACGGGGCGCTCTATGGCCCGCACACCAGCCGTGATGAGATGTGGCGCTCGCAGGCCCGTGCGGGCGAGCTCGAAATGCCAGGGGACGGCTCCGACTACATCTTGCTCGTGCATGTGGCCGATCTGGCTCATGCCTTCGTCCTCGCCGTGGAGCAAACCCAAGCCAGCGCCATCCTCTCAGTGGTGGATGACGCGCCGACAACGTATCGGGAGATCCTCACCTATATCGCACGCCTGGAGGGCGGTCCGGATCCAAAGCGTGGCGCCAATACCCCTCTGCCGTCCTTTCGAATCTCCAATGCACGGCACAGACGCTACTGGGTTGGCGGCCGGGCTTTCAAAGCTACCGCTCGGGCGTTGCTTGGGCCCTGGAATCACGCAGCAGAACCGGCGAGGCGGATGACGATTCACCCTCGGCTGGCCAAAGCGGCGGCTCGATCTTGACTCTCTTTTTCGCGCGCTCGCATATAACGGTCACAATGTTTGCCATATCGAATGATCGGCAGAGCTGTGCAATTCATTCCGGCAAGTAAAGCGGCGGGTCTTCGCGAGGTCGATGCGCCGCAGAGCCTTGTTGCGCATTTTGGCGTCGATACTCCCCTTAAGATGGATGCCGGGGTCTCGCTCGGCCCCCTGACGATCGCCTATCAAACCTACGGCGAGCTCAACGCCGGCAAGTCGAACGCCATTTTAGTCTGCCATGCCTTGACCGGCGACCAGCATGTCGCCAATCGACATCCAATCACCGGCAAATCCGGCTGGTGGCACACCATGGTGGGGCCAAACCGGCCAATCGACACCAACCGCTATTTTGTCATTGCCTCGAATGTTGTCGGCGGCTGCATGGGCACCACTGGGCCTGCCTCGCTCAATCCGGCGACCGGCCGGCCCTATGGTCTTGAGCTTCCAATTGTCACAATCAAGGACATGGTTTTCGCGCAAGCCATGCTGATCGACCGTCTCGGCATCGACATGCTGTTTTGTATCGCCGGCGGGTCGATGGGCGGCATGCAGGTCTTACAATGGGTGGCGAGTTTCCCGGATCGCGTCTTCGCCGCGATGCCGATCGCGACCGCCGCGCGGCATTCCTCGCAAAATATTGCTTTTCATGAGGTTGGGCGCCAAGCGGTGATGGCCGACCCGGATTGGCGCCAAGGCCGCTATCTCGAAGAAGGCGTCATCCCGACCAAAGGACTCGCCGTCGCCAGAATGGCGGCCCACATCACCTATTTGTCGGACGAAGCCTTGCAGAACAAGTTTGGCCGCAAGCTGCAGGACCGCAGCGCGCCAACTTTCTCTTTCGATGCCAATTTCGAAATCGAGAACTATCTGCGCCATCAAGGCACAAGCTTTGTCGACCGCTTCGATGCCAATTCGTACCTCTATGTGACGAGGGCTTGCGATTATTTCGATCTCGCCGCCGATTACGGCGGCTCTCTGGCGTTCGCCTTCAAGGGCGCCAAAACCCGGTTCTGCGTCGTGTCCTTTAATTCCGACTGGCTCTATCCGACGCATGCCTCGCGCGCGATCGTGCATGCCTTGAACGCGGGCGGCGCCTCGGTTTCCTTTGTCGATATCGAGACGGATCGCGGCCACGATGCGTTCTTGTTGGACACCCCTGAGTTCATCTCGACCTCGCGCGGTTTTTTGAATGCCGCGGCGCAGGCGCGTGGCATAGCGCCAGCCAACAACGGGACGATTTGAACCGTGGCCGCCAAGACGGGAGTTATCAAAGCGAAGCGAGCCCGCGCGATTCCGGCCCGCGTCGATCTGCTTCTTGTCGCGGATATGGTTGAGGCGAAGTCCCGCGTTCTCGACGTCGGCTGCGGCGATGGCACGCTGTTACGGCTGCTAGCCGAGGAAAAAGGGGTGGATGCACGCGGCATTGAGCTCTCCCAGCGCGGCGTCAACGACTGCGTCGCCAAGGGGCTGTCGGTCATTCAGGGCGATGCCGACACCGATCTTGCCGACTATCCCGACAATGCCTTCGATTATGTGATTCTATCGCAGACATTGCAGGCAACCCGCCAGCCGCGCACCGTGCTTGAACATATGTTGCGGATTGGCCGTCACGCGATCGTGTCGTTTCCGAATTTCGGCCATTGGCGGATCCGGCTCCAAGTCGCGTTCGGCGGACGCATGCCGGTGACCCGCAACCTCTCCTGCTCCTGGTACGACACGCCAAACATCCATTTTTGCACGATCCAGGATTTTGTTGCGCTCGTGCGGGAGATCGACGCAAAGATCGAGCGCGGCGTGGCGCTCGATCGTTTCGGCGCGCCCTTGGCCTATGGCGAGCCCTGGATCTGGAACTTCTTCGGCGAACAAGGCGTGTTCCGCCTGACCCGCAAGCGGTAAGGAGGACGGAAACTGAATTCCACTGTGATCCAATTATTAATCAGGCTATAAGTAGATTCACATTCATGTGGCGTATTTGAGTGAGGGGTTCTGGAAGAACGAGCGGATTTTTCCTGGTTTGTTTTGCGGTTGGCGCATGGACGATCGCCCCTTGCGGTTGAAGTCGTCCTTGCCGGTGATGGCCGTGCGGCCGGCCGCCTTCCGATGTTTCCACACCAACCCGCCGTGGTTGCGGTCCGGCGCACGGGGCGGCAAAAAGAACCAGCGCAATTTCCTGCCCATCGTTTGCACGAAAGCGCCTTCTTTTCTCTTCCGATGAGCCAGGCCGCAATCGACGATCAAGAAGATTTCGCGCCCGACGCCGTTGATCGGGCGCTTCAGCGGCATCGACGCGGCGAAACCGGGCTCCCGGACAATCTGGCGCAACAGCGGGCCACGGCTCGCCAGCAATCCCACCATCTCTTGCTTATACTCACTCGTGAATTGTCGGCGCGCCGGCCTGATCCAACACCTTTCCATCTCCCACAGGAGCTTACCAAAGATGTCTCCCACTTCGAGGGAGGGTCGCCATTGCCGTTACCCCGGAATTCCTCTTCCCCTCTTGCCGTACTCCGCCACTATGGTTATTCGCCGTAGCCATAGCGGCCGTAATAGTTTCGATAATTGTATGAGCTTGCATTACCTTCGTAACGTGCCATCTTCCTCATATCCGCTTTATTTAAGATTACACCGAGGAGGCGATCGTGGATCTCTGGTGTTTCCGCTAGCAGACGTTCCACAACATCCCTGTTTGTCTGCCCCCATTCCACGACGTAAACGTAAGAATCGATGAAATTCGAAGTAGCTCTCGCATCAATCACGGGCAGCAGCGGCGACAAATCGACAATCACATGGTCAAATGTCTCGCACAGACGATCGATTAAGTTCTTCATCGCATTGGAGCCTAAAATTTCGTCAGTATGCAAGAGTTTGGATGCAGAGGCAGCCGGAGCCGGCAGAAAAGTCAACCCGCTCGAGGGTTCAGTCCAGACGGCATCGGCCAGATTGATCTTGCCCGCGATGACTTGAATAAGTCCGACTGCGGCATCTGACGCAAACTTTTGAGAAAGAGATGGCTTGCGGAGGTCACAATCAATCAGTATGACACGGCGGCCCGCTTGCGCAAGGAGATGCGCGAAATTCGATGCTATGGTCGACTTGCCTTCGCTTGGCAATGTCGATGTTAAGCCGATCACCCTATTCGATTTCAGCACGCCATTGAGATCCATCACTAATTTCAGTGAACGCAGCCCTTCGGTAAACTCTGTAAAGGGCGAATCGGAGACATAATTCATAAGATCATGCTTATGAACAAGAGTTCGCTCCGCCACTGGAGCAGCGTCTTCGGCAGTTACAGGGGAAGAAACAGGATTGGTAGATTTCAGAGAGGGCAGCGTTGTGATGCAATTGGCCCCCAGCGATTCCTCGATTTGGGCTTTAGTACGGAAAACGCGATCTGAAAGTTCTCGGTAGCAAGCAAAAGCAACGCATAGCATCAATCCGCCGAGAGTCGATATGCCCAAAACTACTAATCCTTTAGGCTGGCTCTTATGGGTAGGAGGGATCGCCGCGCTAATAAGCCTTGCCTCGGTTATTGGAAAAGATTGTTGCTGGACGGACTCCATATAACGTTGGAGGAAACTATCGGAAATCGTTCGATAGCTTTTTGCATTGCTTTCCAAGTCTCGTAGCTGAACCTGAGCATTATGCGTGATCTGCGATTCTGTCACTTCGGTTGCAAGGCTGTTTTCGAGACTCCGTTCTCGAGCAAGCGCGATCTCGTAATCGCTCTTATAGCTCTCCGCTATCTTTTTCATTTCGTCGTTGATATTACGGCGAAGTTCTAGCATCTGCGTGCGGAGATTGACGGTAGCCAAGTGGTTGGCGCCATAGCGCTCCGCCCAAACGCGTTCGCGCGCGGCATAATCTAGGTATTGATTGCGTAGACGGATTATGATTTCGCTCTTGAGCACGTCCGCCACCGACGCGTCCGGAACGTCCTGCTTCATGACGTCCTGCATTCGGTCGAACCGGGCCTTGGCCTCAGCTTTCGCGGCACGCGCCAAGATCAGCTGACTATTCAACTCGGACAATTGCTGGTCGTTCATGAGCCGTACAGTGTCGCCTGCGCCTTCGAAGGTGACGATATTGTTCGCGCGTTTGAAATCTACAACGGCCCGGTCGGCAACGGAGGCTTGCTTCCGCAACTCTTTGTTCCGCTCCTCCAACCAAGCGCTGGCGCGCCGTGTGGCTTGATATTTGGCATCGAGTTGTTCCGTAACATAGGCATCGGCGATGGCATTGGCGATCCGCGCGGATTTTACAGGATCCAAAGAACGAAACCCAATCTCTATCACATAAGCCGGCGGAACGCGGGCCACGGTGCGTCGGCTTTCGAAAGCGGCGAGCGCCCGGTCCGTCAGCTGCGCCCCGGAAGCTATTCCACCGGATCCCCCAAGGCCAGGCACGAGCTTGAGGACGAAGCCTAACAGCCCGCCGTTACCACCGGCGAATTCGGGATCCTCGGTAAGTCGTAGTTCCCTAATGACTGCTAAGCTAATCGTCCGTGATAGTAGAACCTCAACTTCAGTCTGTACCGTCCCTGGATCAATCGCATTAGTTCCAAGGTCTGGTTTCTGTTGCAACAATTGCAATCTGTGGCTATCGATTACCATCATGCCGCTGGCCGTAAAACTCGGCGGCGTAATTAACAGATAGAGCAACCCTAGCGCCGTCGTGCATGCCATTAGGACAAGGAATACGCGAAACTGACGTTTAAGGATCAATTTGAAAGAGCTGAACGTTTTGATGAGGTGCGAGGGCGTCAGCCCCTCAGGATCGTCAGATTCGAGCGGCGGCGCCTTATTGACTTGCAACATGGATTCTTACAACCATTGGTAGAATTATCGATAATGTTGGAAAACCTAGTTTCTGCGTAAACTCAGAAGCACCTTCGATTGCCAAATCGAGAGTTACGGTGCCCCTCCCCACCGCGATTGTCCTCGCTAGATTTTCACACAAAGGGGAAGTAGTCAAGCGGGGCAATTGCCCCAACATCCGCGATGGATGTCCTGGCGACTCGAAAAAGACCTATTTTTTCAAGAAGAAGATATCGTTCGCCGATGTGGGCCATTAACCTTTAGGGTGCGATGGCGGCGGCGCGGACAGTTCCGCCGTTCAAGCTGGCGGCGCGCGGCGAATCCCCGGCGGCGCGGAGCGGCTTGGCGAATTTGGCGAATATTTGCAAGCGATGGGCGTTGGCGGCCTGATCGCTCATGAACCGCCCGGCCCGGCCCGGCCCGGGCAGCGCCGCCGGATAAAGCCCTTCGGCTCATGCCTTGCCCCTTGCATGATCGGTCATCC
>QHBR01000274.1 GCA_003244015.1 Hyphomicrobiales bacterium
CCGCATGAAGTCACCGGACAGACCCTTAGATCTACCGGCTCGTGTGGAGGTCACCGTGGTTTGCGTCATCGAACCACCCAGCACATTAACTTCACCGTAGTTATTATAGGTTGCAGAGGTATCTGAAGGGGCTTTTATTGTCATCTGTTGTAGCAATGTGTTCCCACAAGGAACCGGTGATGGTGTTGGTGGGAGTTGGTGGTGGAGTCGGATTACGATAGTATGTTACAACCTCCGGCAACCAGCCAACCTGGTCAGGCTTCCATACGTTTCCGGATTTTACAGTCCAATCGCCCCCACTGATATAAATAGCTGGGTCAAAGCGTGATTTGTCAGACCAACAACTGTCGTTACCGACGCCACCGACGGCTTCTCGCACCGATTCCCCCGAAAAATCAAAGATTGGATCGGAGCTAGGCGGGACGAGTTTCTGTTTCCACTCGCCTGCTGTCGGGAATTCAGGCCACCATCTCTTGAAGACGGTCTCTTCGTGATCGGGACGGACCACTGGCACAGTAATGTTAAACGTAAAATTCTCTCCGTCGAAAGAAGGATATGTCCACGTCGCGTTGAAAGTATCAGTTATGCGTTGATTGTTATGAGCCTTCCACTCATAATAGATTGCAGCATATGTAAATGTTTTTGCAGGGCAAGCCGGGCCTGCTGGAAATGTTACTGGGTTGTTACTTTACCACATTTTTCTTTCCCACAATCTTGGGTATCGGTGATGTTTGTCCATGCGCCCTCAGCTATCTCTGTACAGTTGTCGGTAGCAGCCAAATCGAACAGCAACGTTCGTGCGCCATACCTTTCTATACTATAAACAACTATAGCGAAATAATTCGCGGAAAAAGGCAGGATCGTGTTCCTTTCAATCGTCGACCTGATGACGGGCTTATGATCGGACGCCCGGGCTTTCCGGCCAAGTGGAGTTAGAGAGATCGCGCCTAAATAACGCATAAAACTTATCCCATGCATAGTGATGTATAACGACTATCGAGAGATAACATACGTTCGTCGGATGGTCAAGAACTCCTTGGCACCCGAACCCGAATTGTTTCATGGTGGCTAACTCCGGACCCAAGACAGCGTCATGCGCTTCCATTACACAGGGCAGTGGAAAGCCGCGCCAGCAGCCGCCTTCACCTCACGCCGGCGGGCGTGGAGTACCCACTCCGTGTAGCCATTGGGCTGCGCGCGGCCTTTAAAAATCAGATCCGCCGCCGCGTGAAAGGCGTGACCATCGAAACCAGGCGCCATCGGCCGGTAGAGCAAATCATCGGCATTTTGCTTATCGACGACCGCCGCCATCCTTTGCAACGTGTCCATCACTTGCTCGCGCGTGACAATCCCATGATGCAGCCAATTGGCGATATGCTGGCTTGAAATTCGCAAGGTGGCGCGATCCTCCATGAGGCCGATGTCATGGATATCCGGCACTTTGGAACAGCCGACGCCCTGGTCGATCCAACGCACGACATAACCCAAAATCCCCTGGCAATTGTTGTCGAGCTCGGCTTGAATGTCGTCTGGCGCCCAGTTCACCCGGCCGACCGGAATGGCGAGGAGGTCGGAAAGATGCGGCGGGCTGCGCCTGCTTAGCTCCTTCCACCTGGTCGCGACATCGACCTTGTGATAATGCACCGCATGCAAGGTAGCGGCCGCAGGCGAGGGCACCCAGGCCGTATTCGCCCCGGCGAGCGGATGCACAATCTTTTGCGCGAGCATATCGGCCATGCGGTCCGGCGCGGCCCACATGCCCTTGCCGATTTGTGCCCGCCCAGGCAACCCGCAGGCGATGCCAACGTCGACATTTGCGTTCTCGTAGGCGGCGATCCAATCGGTGTTCTTCATGTCGTTCTTGCGGACCATGGGACCCGCTTCCATCGAGGTGTGAATCTCGTCGCCGGTGCGGTCGAGGAATCCGGTATTGATGAAAAACACGCGGCCGGCCGCCGCCGCTATGCAGGCCTTGAGATTGACCGAGGTGCGCCGCTCCTCGTCCATGATGCCGATCTTTATCGTATCCCGGGGCAGCGCCAGCATGTCCTCGACTCCCGCGAAAAGCGCATCGGCGAGCGCGACTTCGGCCGGCCCGTGCATTTTTGGCTTCACGATGTATATCGAGCCGCTGCGGCTGTTGCGCGGACCCTTGACTCGCTTGAGGTCGTGGATCGCGATCAGCGAGGTGACCGCGGCGTCAAGAATGGTTTCGGGAATTTGATTGCCCGCCTTGTCGAGCACCGCATCGGTTTCGATGTGATTGCCGACATTGCGCACCAGCAGCAGGGCGCGCCCATGCAAGGTCATCGGGGCGCCGTCCCGGCTGATATAGGTGCGATCCTCGGCAAGTTGCCGCTCGACGAGCAACCCGTTCTTTTCGAGATTTGCCGTCAAGCTGCCCTGCATCAGGCCAAGCCAATTGCGGTAAAGCGAGACCTTGTCCTGCGCATCGACTGCCGCGACACTGTCCTCGAGATCTATGATGGTGCTGAGAGCGGCTTCAAGAATGACATCCGCCACGCCGGCTTTGCTTTCGGCACCGACCAAGCTATTTTGATCGATCTCGATCTCGATGTGCAGACCGTGGTGGCGCAGCAGCACGACCAACGAGTCGAGCGACTTCTTCTTGGATCCGGCGAACCGGCCAGGATGGCGCAGCCGTGTCTCGATCCCGTTTTCAAGTGTCGCTATGAGCTCGCCGCCGGAGACCTTGTAGGCGGTAACCGCTTTGTGAGCGCCTTTCGCGAGAGGAACCATGTCGTCAAGAAACGCACGGACCCAGTCGATGACCTTGGCGCCGCGCACTTTGTTGTAGCCCTTCCCGCGTTCAGCGCCAGCGGTCTCGGGAATTGCATCCGTGCCATAGAGCGCATCGTAAAGGCTGCCCCAGCGCGCGTTTGCCGCGTTGAGGGCGTAGCGCGCGTTCGATGCTGGAACGACGAGCTGCGGTCCGGCGACCCGCGCGATTTCCAAGACATTTTCGGTGTGAACGGTAAAGTTGGGCGGCTGCCTGACAATGTAGCCGAGTTTGCGGAGAAAGCGCTCGTAGTCCGCCGGATCAAACGGCTTCGTCGCGGTGGCGCGATGATAGTCGTCGATCCTTGCCTGCAGCTCGTCGCGAAACCGCAATTGGCCGCGTATGCGCGGTGCGAATTGATCAATGAGCCCCGCGAGCCCGCTCCAAAATTGGCCGGCGCCGATATCCGTTCCCGGCAAGACCTCGTCGCCGATAAAGTCGCGCAGGATTTTCGCGACGCTGATTTCGCCGATTTTCTCGTAATCCATGATTTTCACGCCATCAAGTTCAGGTCTTGTTGGGACTGCTTACAATCGGCACATCGGCACGCCGCGTCCAGTCATGCCCGCCACCAAGAGCCTGTTCCGAAAAAGTTGACTGAATTTTTCGATCAGAACATGCTCCAACTCTTTGAATTCGAGAGAATCCTTTTCGATCAGATGATTCCATCTGATCGGGAAGCGCTCTAGGCCGCCAGGAACCGTCAGCCGCGAGAAAGCGTTGCCGAACGATAGTTCCTGCGGGACAAAACGCGGGGACTTTTACCACCCGCTGCCTCTTATAAGCATCCGATCGATTATTCGGCCCGGCATATCGCGGAAACCGGCTTCGCGGTGTTATTTGCCGGTTTTTATCCGCGCCCATTCGCGGATAATCGCCTTTCGCGCCGTTGGATCATGGTTTGCCACCACGAAGAGCCGTTGCATCGTCGCGGCATTTGGGTAAATCGACTTGTTCTCGACGATGTCCTTGCCGATCGAGGATTTCGACGCGACCCCGTTGGCGAGATCGGTGAAATTCGTGTTGCGGGCGGCGATCGCTGGCCGCAAGAGGAAGTCGATAAAGGCATAGGCTTCCGCGACATGCGGTGCATCCTTGGGAATCGCGAGATTATCGAGCGACATCAAAGTGCCTTCCTTGGGAATAGCGTAATCGATTTCAATCCCATTATCGGCCTCGCGCGCCCGGTCGCGCGCGCGAAAACTGTCTCCGGAATAGCCAACGCCAAGACAAATGTCGCCATTGGCCAGCGCATCCGCAAAGCCGGCGGAGTCGAATTTTTTCACGTCGCGCCGCATGCCGCTTAACAGTTCCGCGGCACGCTTGAGATCGCTCTGGCGCATCGACGCCGGATCGGTGCTAAGATAGTTAAGCGCGATCGCAAACAGTTCTTCGCCGCTGTCGAGGACGGTAATGCCGCAGCCGGCGAATTTCTTCAAATTCCCTGGCTTGAAGAGGATGTCCCAAGAATTTAGCGAAGCACCGGCTGCTGCATCGCCCAAAAGTTCCTTGGCCTTTTCGACATTGTAGGCGATGCCCGCCGTAAACCACATATAGTTGACAGCATATTGGTTGCCCGGATCATGGACGCCAAGGCGCGCCATCACCTCCGGCCAAAGGTTCTTGCTGTTTGGAAGTTTGGTTTTGTCGAGTTTTTGGTAGAGCTCTGCCGCGATCTGCCTTTGCAGGACGGACCCTGAGACGATCACAACATCGAAGCCGGTCTTGCCGGTCAGGAGCCGCGCCTCGAAAGCCTCGTTTGAATCGTACGCGTCATAGGCGACCTTGACCCCTGTCTCCTTGGTAAAGTCCTCGATGACCTTGGGATCGATATAGTCGCCCCAACCGTAGACGTTGACGGCCTTCTCTTGCCCGAGCGCGGGAAGAAGCAGGCCGCACGAGCAAAGTCCGAAGAACCAAAGCGCTGCGAAAGAATTTTTCATGCGAAGCTTGCAAACCGGTGGGCCGTGGCGAATTGATACCGCTCGCTCGAGAGATAGAGGAACTTGTGCCCGCCGGCAATTTGTTGAACTTTCGCAATATCGCAGCGTTAAGGAAGACCAAATCATGCATGTCACCATCGCCGACGCCGAAGTAGCCATCCAGGCCGCGCGCAAGCGTGCCACGGAACTCGGCACCCAAATGTGCGTCGCCGTTGTCGACTCCGGGGCCAATCTCAAGGCGTTTTATCGCATGGATGATGCCTGGGTCGGCAGTATCGATATTGCCATCAAGAAAGCGAAGACCGCGGTCTTCTTCGGCATGCCCACTGGGCAAATCGGCAAACTGTCGCAGCCTGGCGGCTCACTCTTTGGCATCGAACATTCAAACGACGGACTTATTACATTTCCCGGTGGTCTGCCGATCGTGGACAGGGACGGCGTGCTGGTTGGCGCCATCGGCGTCAGCGGAAGCTCCGTCGAGAATGATCACGCCGTCGCGCTAGCCGGCGTCGGTCCGATAGGCGTCAGTGATTTGCCGGAACATCCCTGGCGCACCTGACGCGCGAGGGGCGTCGAGACGCTGCAGCGCGTCAGCGCCGCGAGGCGATCCGCCGCCGCGACCATGAACGGGAGCGGCTGGACGATTTCGGGATCGTAAATGTCTGATTGGAGTCCTGTAGCGATTTTGCCAAACCTCTCCGCCAAGCAAGAGGTTGGGTGCGAAGTGGTTGCCCTTGCATCGTATCATGACCCACGTGTCGAAGCCATCTGCGCGGCTCGGCCTGAATTCAAGGAGCTGCTTTCACGATTTACTGACGCGTTTGGTGTCTCTCTTGTGCCGGTTGTTTTCATTGTTCGTGACGACGCAAAAGCTATGCTTGCCCGGAGTTTGGCACTTCTGAGCTTTCGTGATCTCGTTGTCATGAGCATTATCCCCTATGCTCGATCGCTCAAATTGGTCTATTCCAACAGCAACGGCATTATGTATTCGAATTCATTTTGGCTTTATCCTTGGATGATCGGTGAAAACAATCGACGTCTTTATGCGGCAACACCGGCATTTCTTGAGGTCCAAGAAGTTGAGCAGTTTCACGGCCAGTCGTCGCCTGATCTTCCCGTAAAGGAGCTTTGCGAGGTGGACGAACCCTTATTCAAAGCTTTGCTCTCACGGTGGAAACGGCACTATATCGGAAATCGGCAACGCTGGCAGGATCGCGCTCTTTTCCGATCTCTCAATATGGCGGTCCAGGCCGCCCAACTTCCTGCCGGAATAGATACGACGATTTATGATCTTGGGCGCATGTCCGCTCTATGGGTCTCAGCGTTCGAAATTCTAGCGCACCCGCGCATTCAAGACTCTGGCCTTCGCCAAGTCTATCCACTTCTTGAACGGGTTTCCTATCTGGAGCGCGACGTTGGCCAGCGCAGATACGCGGCGTATATGAGGGCATCTCGAAAAATACC
>QHBR01000033.1 GCA_003244015.1 Hyphomicrobiales bacterium
TCTCGCGGCAGCAGATTCGGGCGTCCGTTTCAGGCTACATAGCCAAGCGTAAGGCGCAAGTCGGAGATCGCGTCCGGCCAGGAGATCAGGTGATGACAATCGTTCCCTTGGACCATCTATGGGTAGAGGCGAATTTGTGGGAGAGCAGGCTGCATTGGGTACGGCCGGGCCAGCCGGCGCTGGTCACCGTCGATCTCTACGGGCAGAGCTACACATATCATGGGACCGTGGAGGGGCTGGTGCCCGGCACAGGCAGTGTGTTCGCCTTACTGCCCCCGGACAACGCGACCGGCAATTTCATTCATATCGTCCAGCGCGTGCCCGTGCGCATCGCCTTGCGGACGGACGAGATCCTGAAGCAGCCGCTCCGTCCTGGGCTCTCTGCCGTGACCTCAATCGACATCCGTGACACGGGACAGTCCCCGAACGCCGCGCTGACGGAGACCTCTGCCAAGGAGTACGAGACCGATATTTTTTCGGATGATGTCGCCAACGCGAACGCCAAAGCCGATCAGATTATCAAGGATAACCTGGCTCCGAAAGGCGCGCTAGTCGAACCGGCTTGCCCCTCAGGGGAATAGCATAGACATGATCGCGTGGAACGTCTTGCGCCACGCGCGTGTTCGTCGTTGCAGCAGGCCCCATGTCACTTCACGATAAGCACCGGACACTTTGCGAGTTGCATGATGCGATCCGCGCGGCTCCCGACCATCCGCTCGTACAACGCCGAATGGCCTGTCGCCCCAATGACGAGCAAATCCGCGTTGAGATCGGCGGCAAGCTTGACGATGTCGCGCACCGGATGCCCCGCCACGACATGGGTACGCAGTTTCACATGGCTTTCTTCCGCCATCGCACGTGCACGCTTAAGGACGCCATGGAAGCGCCGGGCGGCGGCTCCCGTTTCTTCTCTCACCTCTTCGATGAATTCAGGCAGGTAGTCGATCTCTTCGACCGAAACCATGTGAAGCTCCGAATTGTTCTGGTTCGCGACTGCAAGCGCCAGAGAAAGGGCATGAAACGCGTGTTCCGAACCGTCATTGGCGTGCAGGATCTTGGCGAACATCGCCTGCCTCCCAGATTATTCGGCCCTCCTAACAAGGTGCGGAAGCTTTGTCACGGGTGCCTGCTGCCGACCAGCCATATCTTCCCTTTCCGTCTGGGGCAACAAATGGCGGGGCAGATAGAGGGCGTTGGCGATCACCGTCGGGATCACGGCGCTCCCGATCACGGCCGCTACCAGAGCCGAATATTGACTTTTATCGATGATTCCATGGGAGAGGCCAAATAAGGACGAGATTGTTCCGAAGGTGAGGCCCGTCGACATCAGGAGGGTCGTGTACATGGCCTCGTTGTTAGGCGAGCCGAAGAGCTTCGTCACCGGGTAGACACCAACGATTTTCGTAGCAACTTTGACAATGAGGAAAAAGACAAAGGCGGCGGGCGCGGCGATAAGCGCGGGTATTGAGACGAACGACCCCGCACGGATGAAATAGAACGGCGTCAGTAATCCGAATGTCAGCGTCCGCAATCGTCTGACTAGGGCGTGATCCTTGCCAACGGTCCCGGCGAGCACCATTCCGATAAGGTAGGCGGGAAGGACGGCTTCACTGCCGGCCCAAGTGGCGAGCGCCCCCATTCCAAGCAGGCAGAGAAGCAAAAACTTCGCTTCGAACTCCGTAGGCCGCCCGCCATAGCGTTTGAACAAGCCCTGCGTCGCCCATGGCACAAACACGATGGCCGCTATACCGGCAACAAGAAATATCGCGGTCTTTACGGTAAACGGCGCAAAGATGAGGCCCAGCGCCACGACAGTTCCAAGATCGGTGATGAAGCAAGCGGCCAGGATTGTCTTGCCGTAATCCGTCACGTTGAAGCCGAATTCCAGCATAACGGCATAGACAACCGCGACGGAAGTGGTCGACATTGCGACGCCGGCAAGCCAGCTCGGCATGACCTCCCAGCCCAACAAATAATGAGCCGCCGCCGCGCATCCCAGAAAAGGGAACAAGAAGCTAGCGAGCCCGACCGTGGCCGCCTCCTTCCATTTGAGCTTGAACACCTGCGGGTCGAGTTCGGCACCGGCGAGAAACGTCAGGACAATCGTGCCTAACCCTGAGAGGAACTTGACCCAGGGTTCGTCGGTTCCGAGCACAGATGCGGTGTCGCATGCCAAGCGGCAAAGAGTTCCGGCCATGTGGCCCGGACCTCGTCAAAGGTCCGCCATTGCCACTGGCCGTAATCAAGATCGTCAAGCGCCTCTATTGGCTCGCTTGCGACGCGGCAAGCCCTGGCAATTTCCTGTCCCGTTGCGAGGCAGCGGCCCATTGCGCTTGTGTAGACCTTCACCGGGTTCCAGGTATTGGCGATCCGCGCCGCGACCGCCTTTGCCTGAGCCTGACCAAGTTCAGTCAAGGCAACTCGGTCCGGCCGCGGAAGCGCGCGGGCTTGATTCCTTCGACATGGCCATGGCGGGTTAGAGGGCATCTCGAAAAATACCCCTTCCGCGCGGCCAGCAAATCAGATTCAAAGAATCT
>QHBR01000110.1 GCA_003244015.1 Hyphomicrobiales bacterium
TCCCAACCGCGATCCCCAAAATCGACCGTAGCTCTGAGTTGCGTCCCTGACGCCCGCGGCGATCCTCGATCTCCCTCAACGCGTCCCATACAACGCGTCCCATAAATTGCAAACCATGGCGAACCACCTCCAAATGGCGATTCGCCAATAGAATCCATCTCCTCCGGAATGTCAGCAACCCTCCCTGCGGTTTATTGAATCACCCTGCGAGGGCCCGCTTGGGGGTGGACTTCGATCGTCGCGTGTGTCATGATTTCAATCAAAGTTTCTAGATTGCATTCGTCGTTGTTAAGCGACGTATGACACGTAACTTGAACCCTCGATTGCTCTGATGGCGGGGGGTCGAAGGTGTGCTGGTTAACTTCTTGTGGGCCCTTGTGTCGAGCATGGTGACGTATGCGGACGGTAACGCTTGGCATACGCCGAAAGCAAGCCTTCGCGCGTAGTGTAACCGAGGGGAGCTGATTCAATTATGCCAAATATCAAAAAAAAGCAGGTATTGTGCGACTTTTGGTATTTTTCGGAACTGGATGACATATTGATCCCGTTCGAGAAATACGCTGAGGAAAAGATCGGACCGCGCTTGGCGCGTTTTCTTCTGCGCTTTTCCGTCTTGCGGGCGCTGCTTCTGATCTGGCTCGGCCGGGATTTCCCGCTCATTGCGCCGGATTGGTTTCGGTATGGACGCCTGAGCTGTGTCCTGCAGGCGGTCTTGCGCAAACGCAACATCGTCATTTTCGAGTGCATCGATGCCGCTATTTGGAGCAAAGGTCCCATCCTCGGGGCGGCCATCCTCTTTATCTACAAATATGTCATCGGGCCCTGTATGCGGGCGTCCGTTGTAGCCGTTCTGGTTTTCACCAACCGGGAGCGACCGATATTCGTGGAGCGTTTCGGCCTTTCGGAAGACGTGCTCCATACGGTTCCGTGGCCGCTTTCAGGGTACGAGTGGCACTTCGAGTTCCACAATCCGGCCGAAGCGGAGAAAGACGGATATGTCATGGCCTCCGGGATCAATTCCTGTGATTGGGAGACGCTTTTCGAAGCGGCGCAGTTCGGAAATTGGCCTCTCATCGTCGCGTGCTGGAGCAAGGACCTTCCGCGCGTTACCGCTCTCAACAAGAACGGGCGTGCAAAAGTTTTTTGCGAACTCCCCATGGCCGAACATGAACGACTCCTTGCTGGCGCCACGATCTATGCCCTTTGCCTTAAGGAGAATTTGAGGAGTGCCGGCCAGACTCGACTCGCGATCGCGATCGTGGCCGGAGTCCCTGTCGTTGCTTCCGATGTGCTCGGGATGGAGGGGTCTCTGATCGATGGCGTGACGGCGATCGCCGTGGAGGCCGGGAATCCCGCTGCGCTCGCCGGAGCAATCGAAAATCTTATGAATGAACCGGAGCGGCAAACCGCGCTCACGGCGGCTGCAAAGCAGTATGCGGCCAAATTCACCTGGCAGGACTATTTTTCCGCGCTCAGGCAGATATTGTTACGTTGTCTCGAATCGAACCGTCGCTGAGCATGATGGCTGACGAATTGGCGTCCTACAATAAGCTGGGCGATGAATTCGCCCGTCATGCCTCCGTCAATCATAGCAAGGAGGAATATCTTCGCTATACCAACGCTGTGATGTTCCCCGATGGAAAGCCATACGTGATCCACACCAACACTATCGAGGGCTATTTCTCGATTTTCAAGCGCGGCATGAGCGGCGTCTACCAGCATTGGAGCGAGAAACACCTTACCATTATCTCGCAGAATTCGACTTTTGCTATTCCAACCGCGTCAGGCTCGGCATAGATGATGCGGCGCGCGCCGATATCGCCTTGAAGGGCATCGTCGGCAAGAGGCCGACCTATCGAACGGCTCGTAACTGAGAGATTGTTATGGCAAAAAAGCCAAGCGCGACCGCGAAGCCGAAGCGAAGGCCAAAGCCAAAGATAAATCGGAGTGATCCGGCTCAATCCGAGCGGTTCATCGAGGCCGCTCGGAAAGCTGGCATGGATCAGACCGGGGAAACTTTCGAGGCCGCCTTCAAGAAGATCGTGCCACCTACGCCTTCACGTTCCCTAGTTTGCGCAGGTTCACATCCCCCCTATGCAGCATATTCGTCGAAGTTTTTCGGGCAGACATTGGCGCGGATGAACGGAAGCAAAGTAGCCATAGCGGTGCCTCCCACATGGAAGGTGCGGGCTGAACCGCCGCTCTCGACGAGAGCCAGCACAATGTTGCGGGAGGAAAAATGATCGCCTGGTCCGATATGTTTTGGCGCATCTGAGATCCTGCCGATAAGAGTCTCGTCAATCTCGACGGTCTTTCCAGCGCCGCCCATTGGTTCAATGCCGACAACGCGCATAGCTTCACGAATGCGATGGCTCATGAACCACGCGGTCTTGAGAGTGACGCCAAGCATGCGGTACAACTGATTGCTCGAGATGCCCTTTTTTGAGGAAGTCATAAAGGACATGGCCTGCAGCCAATAGCGCAACGGGACGTGACTCGCCTCAAAGACGGTTCCGACGCGAACGGTAAATGGCTTGTAGCATTGGTAGCACTTATAGAGGCCAAGCCGAGTGGTCTTTCCCTTCATCTTGCCGATGCGCTCGACGCCGCCGCAATGGGGGCAAACCGGACCATTCGGCCACACGCTGGACTCGACCCAGGCGAAAGCTGAAACTTCGTCGTGGAAATGTTTGGCAGAAAGAACTGAAGACATGGCTAACTCATTATTTACTCAACCATATCAGATTTTTTCGGTATGTCAAGTATAATATCGTCAGGGGGCTTGCGGAACGCAGCACGAACATATATCGTTCGTTCCCTGTTTGTGCAATATTGAGTCGTGCCGCGGCGTGGGCGCCGCGCCCGCGCGGAGGCGGCAAAGGAGGGCCCGGCCAAAATGTTAACAAGAAAGCAAAGCGAGCTGTTGCGCTTCATTCACGAGCGCCTGAAGGAGACCGGCGTTCCGCCCTCCTTCGACGAGATGAAGGACGCCTTATTTTTGCGCTCCAAATCAGGGATTCACCGGCTCATCATCGCGCTCGAGGAACGCGGCTTTATCCGCCGCCTTCCTAATCGCGCCCGCGCGCTCGAGGTTTTGCGCCTGCCGGACTCCTCGACGCCGGCCGATAGCTCCCGGAGCAAAAGATTCGCGCCGAGCGTCATCGAGGGCACTCTCGGCCGGGTCCGCGCCTGGGTGCAGAGCGACTCCGGCGACGACCTCGAACGCTCAACGATCTCGATCCCGGTCATGGGCCGGATCGCTGCGGGGACGCCGATCGCGGCCCTGCAAAACCGCAGCCACACAATCAGCCTGCCGCCGGACATGTTACCGCCGGGAGACTATTATGCGCTCGAGGTACGCGGCGATTCGATGATCGACGCGGGCATCTTCGACAACGATACCGTGGTGATTCGTAAACAGGATACCGCCGAAACCGGCGACATCGTGGTCGCCTTGATCGACGACGAGGAAGCAACCTTGAAACGGCTGCGCAGGCGCGGCGCCTCGATCGCGCTCGAAGCAGCCAATCCGGCCTATGAGACGCGCATTTTCGGCCCCGATCGGGTCCGCATTCAGGGCAAGCTCGTCAACCTCGTGCGCAAATATTGAATGCCCGGCGGGCTCCTCGCCAAGGCGCAAGCCGTCAACGGCCCGCCGGAAAACCCGGGTTTGCGACAGCTTCTACCGGTTCAAGGAGCTTTACGAAAAAGGCGGCGAGCTGGCGTTGCAAGAGATCAACCGCAAGAAGCCGATCCTGGCGAAGCGGACCGCACCCGAGATCGAGGCGCGGATCGTCTAATTTTCGCTTGATGAGCCGGTCTTTGGCCAGATCCGCGCCGCCAACGAAATGCGGAAGCTTGACCATTCGATCTCGTCTCCTGAGCACGTCGAAGGACGGGGTGCGCGGCGTCTGGCAACGCCACGATCTCGAGACGATGAAGAAGCGGCTGTGAAAGCCTTGGAAACCAAGATCGCGCGGGAAGGCCTGATCCTGACCGAGGCGCAGGTCATCGCCTTGGAGAAGGCTAAAACAGGAAAGGAGGCGCAGAGGCCAAGTTCGAGAGCGAATGCTCCGGCTATTGCGGCGCGCAGGACAGCTTCTGCGCCGGCAACATGAAAGGGGTCGGCCGCATCCATCAGCAGACTTTCGTCGATACCTATTCGAAAGTGGCGTTCGCCAAACTCGGAGCCTGTCCTTGGGCGCGGTAAAGCCGCGACCCAAGGGATCGCAAGACGCCGATTACCGCAGCCGATCTCTTGAACGATCGGGCCGTGCCTTGTTCGATGAAAAGGAGGTCAAGCTCTCACGTGTGCTGACCAATCGCGGCGCAAAATATTGCGGCAATCCCGAACATCACGAATACGAGCTCTATCTCGCCGTGGAAGACATTGGCCATATGCGGACGCCCCCGTGGCAAGAGCTTTTTTTGACGTTTCGGCAATTCGGCCGGTTGCAGCCATATGTCC
>QHBR01000267.1 GCA_003244015.1 Hyphomicrobiales bacterium
AGTTAGAGTCGATCCACTAGCCTAACACTCGTTCTGACGGACCGGATCGAGAATTTCGAACCCCAGAAGCTCGACTCCTTCGTCATGCGCTGGCTGACACGATTGGGCGGTGTCCAAGATCCTGACGGCCAGATGCCGCGCGACATGCGGCTGACTTTTGCCAAGCGGAAACCGCAATTGAGAGCGGCAATCGAGAAAATGATCGGCTGGAACCCCGAGCGAATCATTCTGGCGCATGGGCGATGGTACGAAAGAAACGGCGCAGACGAGTTGCGCCGGGCGTTTCGATGGATCCTAGAAGAGCGTTAAGCAGGCGCACCTTGAAGTCAACAGCAGCCTTTCCGATTTCGCACGATCAATGGATGAAAGATGCGACACGCATTCCTAAACTGACGCGCAATCGGAGTTTCGCGCCCCCGCACTTGGCCGTCAGGCCGCGCTTTGCACCGCGGACTTCCACACATAAAAAGCCGCGCCGAGATTCAAAACCCCGAGAGCGGCGAGGAGCGCCGGCTCGGTCACGCCGATCGTCCGGCTTTGCAACATGGCGGTTGCGAGCACCCCAAAAACGATGAAAGCCGAGTTGAGGGTATTCACGCCGCCGACGATCCTGGCGCGCCGGTCCTTGGGAGCATCCGCCTGGATCGCGGTAAACAACGGCACCACGAAAAGCCCGCCGGCGCAGGCGAGACCCGCGACATCGCAGGCGATGCGGAGACCGGCCACTGACGAGAAGAATTCGGCAAGCCCCACGTCCGCCGTCGCCACCGGCAAAAAGAACGTCGCCGCGCCGAGGTCGATCAGAAAAGCGGCCATGCCAAGCGCGGCAAAAGGAACCGGCTTCAAATAAATCCGCCCGCGCGCAACAACCGCCGCGGCAAGCGAGCCGGTTCCGATGCCGAGCGCGAACAGCGCGCTGACCGCCGTCTCGACCTCGATGCCGCCGCCGGTCTTGTTGCGGACGACCACCGGCACCAGCGAGAGGGCCACCGCGCCGCTCATCCAGAACCAGGAGACCGCCACGCTCCTTGTCCAAAGGGTCGGATCGTGCGCCACTTCGCGCAGGAGGGCGAAGGTCGACGCGAAGACATTGTAATTCGCGCGAAGACCGGGCGCCGCGCGCCCCGCGGGGGGAATAAAGAGACTGGCGGCGAAACAGGCGATGGCAATGGCCATTAGCTGGAGGATGGTGCCTCCCGGCGTGCGTCCCGTGCCGGACAGGCCGCCCGCGATCAGACCCAAAAAAATGGCGATGAAGGTTGCCGCCTCGACGAGGGCGTTGCCGGCCAGGAGTTCCTCTTTCGCCAGAAGGTCGGGAAGGATGCCGTATTTGACCGGGCCGAACAAAGCCGAGATGACGCCGAGTCCAAACAGCGCTGTATAAAGCAGCGGCAACGAGGCGAGAGCGAGGCCCAAGGCCGCGACAGCCTGGACCAATATTTCCGCGAATTTGAGACGCCGCGCGAGCCACGCCTTGTCCCGCGCATCCGCCATTTCGCCGCCAAGCCCGGAGAGGAAAAGCGAGGGAGCCATGAAAGTGCCAACGGCGAGCGTGATCAACGGGCCAGCCTCGGTTTCGCCGAGCCGGAACAGGATCAGCATGGCGAGCATGTTGCGCACGAAATTATCGTTGAAGGCGGAAAAAAACTGGCACCAGAACAAGCCCGCGAAGCGGCGTGCGCGCAACAAGGAGGCGAGCATGGCAAAGGGCGGGAGCGAAGCGGGGCGATCTTCGTTCATGTGCGCAACGGCTCGGCGTGGCCGACGATTCTGACGATGCCAGTGAAGGCGGCGCGCATTTTCCGGTCGAGCTCGTCGACATGTTCATGCACTTCGTCGACGCTGAGGTAAGGGCTGACCCGGCAATGGTAATTGACGACCAGGCCGTCCGGCGTTGTCCTCACCCGGACGCCGTGCACATCGCGAATTGGTCCCATTCCGGACGCCATTTTCGCGAGGGCATAGGCGATTTCCGCGCATGTCGCCGGCGGCGCATCCTGACCTCGCAATGGGCGAGGCTCCAACGGCTCGATGTGGGTCTCGACTTCAATGCCGGGGCCGAGTTCGCGGCCGACCTCGCTCTCCAGTCCGGAGACGATCTCATGCGCATTGCCATGCGTCATGCGGCCGTCGAGTTCGACGTCGAAACTAATCGCGGTCCGCCCGTCGATTTCCTGCATGGTCACGTGATGAACCGGAACGCGGCGTTTGGCCGCGATCAGGAGAACGCGTTCGAGCATCGTTTCGTCGTCGAGAGCAATCGGCTGCGTCGCGACCGTGACGGCGACTTCGGGATGCTGGGCCGCGATCGCGGCCACGACATTCTCTTCGATCGCGGCGGCTTTTTCAAGCGGCAAGGTTCGCGACACGGTGATCGCAATGTCGCCGAACACCTCGGCTCCGGCCGGACGCAGCCGGAGCGTCTCGACCTTGACCACGCCCGGAACGGTTTGCGCGATCGATCTGATTTGCGAGCTAAGACCTTTCGGCGCCGCGTCAATGAGCGTATTGACGGTGCGCCGGCCGATCTGAAAGCCCGCCGCCGCGATGAAAAGTGCAAGCCCCAAGGCCGCCAGGGCATCGCCTTGCGGATAGCCGGAACGCGCGGCGGCGATCCCGCAGAGCGCCAGGGCGGAGCTGACGATATCGCTCGAAAAATGCAACGCGTCGGCGGCAAGCGCGTCGCTTTTCGTCGTGGCGGCGATCCGCTTCAGCGACTTCCAACGCACCAAATCCACGATGATCGAGGCGATCAAAACACCAAAGGCGAAAGAATTGGCTTCGATTTTTGTGGCGTGTCCAAAAAGCCGCGCGATTGCTTCGATCAGGATAAAAACGGCAAGCGCGAACAAGAACCCGGTTTCGACCAGGGCGGCCAATGCCTCGACCTTGGCATGGCCGAATTGATGTTTCTCGTCGGCGGGCTTATTCGCGATCCGAATCGCGATATAGGTGAGGGCGGTGGTTGCCACATCGGCGAGATTATGGCCAGCCTCGGAGAGAACTGCGAGCGAGCCCGAGGCAAGCCCGGCGGCGAATTTTGCCGCCGTCAGCAACGCGCTCACCGCGATCGAGGCAAGCGCCGCCCTCTCCTTCAGCCGGTTGGCCTCGTTCATCGACGCTTCCCGTTCCGCGGCCACGGAAGTTCCACTCATAGGATCGTTGACTTAAGCACGGGTTGAGAGGCGGCGCGGCACGGCCGCGCGTCAATGCTATATACCATGGCAAACGAAGAGTTGGCGTTTGGTTGCATGGCGCGCGGCTTCGACCCTGGCATAGGGTTAAGAGGAGGAAGATCATGGAATATCTGCATACCATGGTCCGCGTCGCGGATCTTAAACAATCGCTCGATTTCTACGTCGATAAGCTCGGTCTCGTCGAGACGCGGCGAACCGACAACGACGCTGGCCGTTACACCCTCGTGTATCTCGCCGCGCCGGGAGACGCGGACCGCGCCGCAAAATTCAAGGCGCCGCTGATCGAGCTAACCTATAATTGGGACAAGGAAATCTATACTGGCGGCCGCAACTTCGGTCATCTGGCTTTCGCCGTCGAGAATATTTACGCAATATGCGACAGGCTCATGAAGGCCGGCGTCACCATCAACCGGCCGCCGCGCGATGGCGCGATGGCCTTTATCCGCTCGCCGGACAATATTTCAATCGAGCTTTTGCAACAGGGCGCGCCCTTGCCGAAGCTTGAGCCTTGGGCGTCCCTACCCAACACCGGGGTTTGGTAGGGTTACGCCTCCATGCACAGCCTGGCGATCTCGCGAGGATAGCGCCTCTTGCCTCCTGCGCTTATTTCCTCGATGTCGATGGCACGCTTCTCGAGATTAAGCCGCACCCCGAGGATGTTGTCGCGGATGGAACATTGCGGACGCTGCTCGCGGAGCTTGCCGGGGCCGCGGATGGAGCGCTCGGCCTTGTCAGCGGGCGCGCGATTGCGGATATCGATCGCATTTTCGCGCCGCTGATTTTTCCAGCAGCCGGGCTTCACGGCGCGGAAATCCGGTGTCCAGATGGCACGCGCAGCAGCCCCCCCGATGGCGCGATGGACGGCGGCCGGCGGCCCATCGCCGGTTTCGTCGCCGCCCACCCCGGCTTAAGACTGGAGGACAAAGGCGTGGCGCTCGCGATCCATTTCCGGCAAACGCCGGAACTAGGCGATGAGGTCTTGGAATTTCTTGGCACAGTGGCGCAAAGCGCCGGTCTTGCCGTGCAGCAAGGCAAGATGGTCGCCGAACTTAAGCAAGCCCGCCACGATAAAGGAAAAGGCATCGCCGCCTTGCTTGCAAACCCGCCTTTTTCCGGTCGCAAGCCGGTCTTTATTGGCGACGATGCGACCGACGAAAGCGGGTTCTTGTTCGTCAACGCGCGGGGCGGGGTTTCGGTCCGGGTAGGCCCCGCCGGCATTGCGAGCGATGCGCGCTATCGTCTCCACGATCCGGTGGAGGTGCGGGCGGAGCTGCACCGGCTTTTGGCAGAGGGTTGAATTTTAGGATACGCGATCGTGCCATTGCCGCGCTTTTGCTGGCCTTCGATATCTCGGGAAACTTAGCCGCCTCCTCCTCCCCTCCTCCTTGTAACGTGGAGGCCGCCGTTGGTGATAGTGTAGCGCCAGCGGTGGCGGACGGGAGACCGGCTCATCCTGGGGCAGCAACGCCCGTAGCTCAGCTCGGTTCCCCATCCGCCTCCCGAGCGAAGCGCATTAAATGCCCTTGATGCGCGGAGAGTTGCCGAAGGGCCCTTGAACCCGAACAGTCCAGCCCGCTTGCGCAAGGAAGGGTGAAGATGGAGACCATCGTTGTAGGCATCGATGTTTCGAAGGACAAGCTCGATATCGCGGTTCGCCCAAGTGGAGAGGTGTTCAGCCCGCGCCGGGATGCCGTGAGTCTTGACGCATTGATCGCCCATCTCGCGCCTGTGGCCCACGAGGCGGTCGCGGTCGAAGCGACCGGCGGCTTCGAGACGGTGGCTGTGGCAAGTCTCGCTTCGGCGGGGTTGCCTGTCGTTGTGGTGAACCCGGCCCAGGTCCGCGCCTTCGCGCAGGCTTTGGGCAAGCGCGCCAAGACCGATCCAATCGATGCCATGGTGATCGCCCGCCGAGCGGCAGCGGCAGCGGCGGCTTGTCGAGAAACGTCTGCAGAAGAGCATCGCGTGTCTGCTGAAGGCGCTGGAAAAGGAACTCTCTGCGGTCGATGAGGATATTGACGATGCCGTGCGCGGCTCGCCGGCGGGGCGGGAGAGGGAAGATTTGCTCTCCTCCGTGCCTGGCATCAGGCCTACGATTGCACGCACGCTTATCGCCGAACTGCCGGAGCTCGGCACGCTCTCGGCGGCAAAGAGATCGCCGCGCTCGCCGGGCTTGCCCCGTGGACGCGGCAATCCGGACGATGGACAAGGCAAGAGCTTCATCGGCGGCGGCAGGTCTTTCGTGCGGGCGGCAATGTGCATGGGCGCGCTTGTCGCGGCGCGTCACAATCCGGCGTTGCAGGCTTTCAGGTGTAAAACTTTGGATTTGATTCATCGGTCAATGCCGGATTTCGCCATTCATCGCACGGGCCAAGCATGATCGGCGAGACGGGCTCGATCCAGTCAAGGACGCGCGCCTTTTTTAGCAAGTCCGATATACCCGACTTGCCTGAATGCGCGCGCCGGAAAAGCCGGTGCCGTAGCCCGTTGCTTGCGACGGGCGTTCATGACGCAGCTCCTCCAGTGCACAAGGCTGTTGTTTTCCATGGCGCGCGACCGGGTGATCGGCGAAGCGATGGGCAAGCTCCATCCTCGCTTTCAGACGCCTTGGCTTGCGGGCTTTGCTGTCGCCGGTGTCTCGCTTCTTTTGTTGGCCGGCTCGGCCACTGTGTCTTCCATCAACGCATTGATGAGCGACCTCATCAATGCGATCGGCGTGCAAGTCGCCTTCTATTATGCTTTGGCTGGCATCGCCTGTGCCTGGCATTACCGCAAGTCGATGAGCACCGGTTGGAGGACAGTCGCATTCGCCGTGATCGTCCCGTTGACGTCGGCGCTCTTCGTCGCCTGCGTCGGGATCTACCAGCTGCCGCACCTTGGCTGGCGCGTTTCATTCCTCAGTATCGGCTCCATCGCGATTGGGGTGGCGCCGTTGATGTACTACCGCCGGAGCTATCGCGGCCGCTTTTATCGCGATGAAGGCGTCCGGTGATCCGCGCCTCGCGGGTGCGATCGATTTGTTGAGTAAACCTATGACGGACAGTGCGGCGCCTTCGATTCTCTAGTTGCACACGGACGCGGTACGGTGATAAGTTGGGGCTACACGGGACTCATGCTAGATCCGCGCATAAGGATATTGCTGAAGGTCTACCGCCCTTTGAGATTAGATGAGCGTTATGATACACGGGAAGGGCTTCCATCGAGATCAGGGCTGGCCGGGTAAACATAATCTCAGATATCTCTGCCCTCCCGACGGCCCTCCTTCTGACCTTGAGGCCCGACCAAGCCCACCCTTTACGACGCCATTTCTTGATCCATTGTTTATTCCTAAAATCAAGCAGGCTGTTGATCATCTTACCCCGCCCGCAGAACCCAACGACCATCAACTTTTTCAACAATTTCCAGCGGCCGTCTTCTACGAACTCAGAGAAGAGGAAATTCGTTGGCGATTCCACAGTGAATATGGAGAGACTTGGACGTGGGGCTTTGACGGCTCGTCACCGGGCCCAACGTTTCACGCGCGGTACGGAGAGCCCGTCTTGGTCAGACGCTTCAACGAATTGCAGCCACTTTGGGTTAGCCATCTTCAGTTCGCCTTGCCCTCAACGACAACTCACAATCATAACGGTCACCAAGCATCCGAGAGCGACGGCGACCCGAGTGATTGGATTGGAACCGGAGACTTCTGGGATCATCATTATCCCAACTTCCCGGCATCTCACCCAGATCCCGCCGATCCCCCAAATCGCATTTACGACGACCGCGAGAAGCTGACGACACTTTGGTATCACGACCACCGGATGGATTTCAGCAGCCAATGTCTACGCGGGCCTCTTCGGCTTCTACCTGCTGTTTGACGAGCAGGACTCCGGAGACGAAAACGACGCCAACGCTGCGGCTTGGCGGCTTCCTAGCGGCGATTATGACGTCCCGCTGGTGCTCATGGACCTGCTCTTCGACGAAGACCACCGGCTGGTATTCGATGGCTGGAATACCCATGGCGTTCTTGGGGATCGGTTCACCGTGAACCGCAGGATCCAGCCGTACTTTCGAGTCCAGAGGCGCAAATATCGGTTCCGCATTCTGAATAGTGGCCCCTCTCGCTTTTACAGGCTGTACCTGCACATGGGGGAGCATACAGAGCCGATGGTCGCAGGGCAAACATGCGCCATCGAACATTATCCCGAGGACCGGGATGAATTATTCACACTCATCACAGGTGATGGCAACTTTCTTCCCGAGGCGTTGGAAGCTAAAAGTATATACATGGGAGTCGCTCAGCGCGTCGATGTTATCATCGACTTCGCGAAATACAAGGACGGCGATCGCCTCTACCTTGAGAACCGGCTTGAGCAGCATCATGGAATGGGCCCGTCAGGGCGGGAGATCACCAATCCCGACGAAATCCGGATGCACCGCCTCATGGTTCGACGTAGCCGGAGAAGTGGTGGATGACCCTAGCCGGATCCCAGCATTCTTCCGAGATTACCCGAAGATCGACCTCACCAATCCCGAGCTTGGGCACCGAGAATGGACCTTCGACTATGATGGGGGGATATTCACAATCAACGGGATGCCCATGGATCCGAACCGGATCGACGCTCAAATTCCGCAAGACTCATCAGCGATCTGGACATATCGCAACAACGGCATCACTTGGCACCACCCCATCCACAGCCATCTTATGGAATGGATTGTGGTCGAGGTGAACGGCATTCCCGTCCTGCCCAGCATGGTGCAGATTTGGGACAATCCCAAAGGATTACAGCATTTCCAAAAGGTATTCAGGGATGACTACGGCGTGGATCCTCCTCAAGGAGATTATGTGCCGGGAACCAATGTTCTGAATGGCCCATATTGTGGAGGCTTAAGGCGTGACATCGCCAACTTGGGCCCAAGCATGGAAATCAAGCTGTTCCTACGTTGGCCCGATTTCCTTGGCAAGTATGTGATTCATTGCCACAACGTCGTTCACGAAGACTACGCAATGATGGCGCGTTGGGATATCATCCCGAGCGACCAAGCTCCGCGTCTCCCTGAACCCCAGATGGCCGAGGACGTTTACGGTGTCGAGCATCCGGCGATGTTCATCGAGACGAGACCGGCCCATGCGATGGCGAGCCATGCATCCTACCCATTCAATCCGGTTACGAAGAAGCCAGGCTTCGAACCGAGCGGCCACTGCGGCGAAGAATGATGGTGCCAGCACTGATCGCACTTGTTCCACGTTAAAGAGGTGACATCCGCCATGGCGGAAAATCCAGTGAAGCATCCGCATCCCCAGCCCCAGATGAAGGTGCCGTACCAGCGCGACGAGGGGCCGGATCTGACATGTGTCGAGACGTGTCAGGGCATCTTTTTGGAGATCGATCCCTTCCTGTATCCGCCCGGGACAAATTTACTCCCGACGGTCTACACGAACGTGTTCGATAGCCTGGGAAACGAAGTCCCCAATACGCTGCCGTCAACTCCAAAGCGGCCCTACAATCTCCACGATTGCGATCCAGTCGTCACGAGTTTGACTCCTGACCAGAAACGTTCTCCGACCGATGACTTGCAGGATATCCTGAATGCAGCCCCGCGAATCTTAACCGGGTTGTCCTACCGGGAATATTGGGGGACCTACGGCGATTGCACGAAGCCCAATGACGCGGGCGCACCCCTGCCAGAAGATCAGATAGACCGCGCGGGACTGCTCGCTCAGGTCCAGAGTGGAATTGATATCCTCGAGGGAAACGCAGTGCCTAGCCGCGTATACAGCGGATTTCCGTTGCTCCACTACAATGGAGGAGAGAAAAAGCGCGGACTAAGCCAGATCGTCAATGAGCGAGGCGAGCAGATCTGGAACGTTGATGTTCACCAGATTTGGTATGATCGTCACATAGAGTCCGATGGGCACCTCGAAAAATATT
>QHBR01000199.1 GCA_003244015.1 Hyphomicrobiales bacterium
TCGCTCCTGTTCCTGACAGGCAGCCAAAACGACTGACGACGTCCCGGCTTTAGCCAAGCGTTGCGTGGCGCCATTCTTTCAATCGTCCGGGGCGGGGGCGGCTCGCCGCGTGGGCTCGACGAGTTCAGACAAAATCTCGCGGAGATCGTGCAATGTACGAACGGGCCGGGGAAACGCGATGCGGGCGGTTCGATCGCCGCAGCCGAGATCGATGCCTTCGGGATCGATACCTGTTGCCTGCCATGGCCCATCGGGCCTGCCTGCCAGCGCGGCCGCAAACCGCGCGAGAACGGCTTGATAGTGTGCATTCATCTCGGCAAGCGCTTGAGCCTCGGCCGCGACCAAGGCTTCCGCGCCGTCGAGCGATGTGGCGAGAGACTGGGCTTTGAAGTGTCCCTGGCGCCCAAACCCGCCGATCAAATGCGCCTCCTCCATCGCGACGCGCCAAAATGCAAAGTCGCCAAAATCCGCATAAAGCGCCGATTCCGGATGCCTGGCCAAGAAACGCGCCTTCAGCGCGGCGCGGCCGTCCGGGTCGACGACACATTCGCCGATTCCCATGATCGTGGCGCGCGGATGCGCGAGGGGATCGCCCGCGCCGGTTTGCACAAGGAGGAGCGAAAGGCGGGGATTGGAGGCAAGATGCCGGGTATGCGCCGCAAGACGCGACAGCAGCAGGATCGGGCTGCCGTCCGGCGCGGTCGCGACATTGACAAGACTCGCGAACGGAAAGGCGCTTACTGGCACCACAGTGGCGAGCGCGCCGGCGCGAACCGAGCGCAAAAGCTCCTTGGCTTGCGCCAGCGCATCGAAAGCGGTTGGGTCAGGGCCGCCAGTTGCAGCTCCGGGGATTGGCGTATTCGGCCCTCCATCCACTAGCCCCATCTTCCGCCTCACTTCACGCCGGCGCGCGGGTTATAGGGCTTTTGGCTTTCCCATTTGCGCATAAGATTGGCAAGTTCGGAGTCCGCCTCGTCGGGGAGGACAATTTTCAAGCTCACCAGCAGATCGCCGGAGGAGCCATTCGGGCTAGGCAAACCTTTGCCGCGCAGGCGCAAGGTGCGCCCGCCATTCGAGCCGGGAGGAACCGTAAGCTCCACCGTTCCTTCGAGCGTCGGCGCATTGACCTTGGTGCCGAGGACCGCTTCATAAAGGGTCACCGGCAAATCGAGCCGCAGGTCGCGCCCCTCGACGCGGAAATAGGGATGTTTGGCGATTTGGACGGTCACCATGGCGTCGCCCGGCTCGCCGCCCAAAGGACCTGGTTGACCCTGCCGCTTCAGGCGGATTTGCTTGCCATCCTCGATTCCCGCCGGGATCGCGACCTCCAGGGTCCGGCCGGTCGGCAAGGCGACGCGAGCGGTCGTACCTTTCGCCGCCTCGGCGAGGCTTATTGTTACGTTCGCATTGACATCCTCGCCGCGCGGCGGCGGCGTGGCGTGGCCACGCGTACGCCCCCTGCGGCCACTGGCCGTCCCGGCGCCAAAAAGGTCGGCGAAAATATCGCTCGCATTCAATCCCTCCGCGCCGGGATGCCCGCCGCCGAGATTGAATTCAAAATGCTGGAAACCAGGGCCGCCGCCCGCTTGCGAACGCCGGCCAAAACCCGCGCCCTCCGTGCCAAAACCTTCGAAACCATGGAAACGCGGTTTGCCTTCGGCGTCGATCTCGCCCCGGTCGAACGCGGCGCGTTTTTTCTCGTCGCCCAATATCTCATAGGCGGCGCTCACCTCGGCGAATTTCTCCTTCGCCTTTGGATCCTTGCTTTGATCTGGATGAAATTTCTTGGCGAGTTTGCGAAAGACCTTTTTGATCTCGGCCATGCCGGCTGATTTCTGAACTCCCAAAATCGAATAAGGATCACGCATAGATTATCCCAGTTTCGCGCCCGCCCGTCCGCCACCACAAGCGCACGTGTCTTCGGTAAAATTGGGGCCGCTGCACACCGGCCGCAAGGCTTTATGAACGGAAACCCCTGGCCGCCGCAAAGCTAATCCGCAATTCAGGTCTTTTTCCAGGGTTTCGCCTCGGCGATCGTCCATTCGCCCTGTTTGTCTGAGCAAGCGGTTCCTTGCAAGGCCTGTTCGTCGCCCTTGCGATCGACCTCGGCAAGAAAGACACGGCAAATCCCGGCCTCCAAGGGGTAGGCTTTGCCAACTGGAATAAATGAACCCTTATTGCCCGAATCCGGATTATCCCAGCCGACCAGCGAACCATTGCCTTGCGGATCGAGGGCGGTCGAAAGCGCAGCCTTGGCGCGGCGCCAGTCCTCGGCATCGAGGAGACCGGCGAGCGCCGACTTCGGGACCGCTCCGGTCGCATCTTCCTTGGAGCCCGGCGACATCAAGGGCGAGATCGGAAGCGCCATGGAACATCCGGCAAGGATCGCCGGCAGAGCGCCAAGAATGCAAGCTTTCGCCGCAAGCGCGCGCGGTTTCCGCCCGACGGGCCAGAAATAAGGGAGACGAAAAATCGCGCGTGATCCGCGCGCCATGCTACAAGGCCTCGCGCCAAACGAATAGAGGCCATAGCGGCGAAAAGCGTCCCCGGTCACGACTTGGCTGCTCGTTAAAATTGACTCTCTTGGAGGTTTAACGTTGACTGGGTTAACGACTCGTGACTTCACCGAGGCGTCCGAACCTTTCGCGCTGTTTGTGGATTGGTTCGAAACGGCGCAAAAAAGCGAGCCCAGCGATCCCAATGCGATGGCCCTCGCGACCGCCGATGCCGATGGTCTCCCAAACGTACGCATGGTCCTGCTCAAGGCAGTCGAATCGTCGGGATTTGTCTTTTACAGCAATTCCGAGAGCGCCAAGGGCCAGGAGCTTCGCGCGAACATGCGGGCGGCGGCGGTCTTGCACTGGAAATCGCTGCGGCGGCAGGTTCGTTTTCGCGGGCCGGTCGCGCTCGTTACCGATGCCGAGGCCGATGCCTATTTCGCCAGCCGCACTTTGCCGAGCCGGATCGGCGCTTGGGCAAGTCAACAATCGCGGCCGCTCGAAAGCCGCTTTGCGCTGGAGACCGCGGCCGCCATTTATGCCGCGAAATTTGGCCTTGGCGAAGTGCCCCGGCCGCCCTATTGGCTCGGCTACAGGATTTCGCCGCTCTACCTCGAATTTTGGTTGGAGGGTGCCTTCCGTCTGCACGAACGTATCGTTTTCCGGCGGCTAACGGAGCAGGACGCATGGCGCAAGGAACGCCTCTATCCATGAGCCCAACCGGTTCCTTCGCTGCGCGCGAGGCGCGGCCGGGCTCGGAACGGACTTACCCGCAACGTCCATATCTTGGCGTGAGCGTCGCCGTCTTCCAGGCGGGCCGGGTTCTACTCGCCAGGCGCGCCAAGCCGCCTTTTGCTGGTGCTTTTTCGTTGCCCGGAGGGCTGGTTGAGGTTGGCGAGACATTGGAGGCGGCGGCGCTGCGCGAAGTTCAGGAGGAACTTCAAATCGATGCGCGGATCGTCGCCTTTAATCAATTTGTGGAATCGATCGATCGCGACAACGCCGGCAAAATCCGCCATCATTACGTGATCGCCTCCTTTGCCGGCGAGTGGATCGCGGGGGAAGCCAACCGCGGGCCGGAAGCGAGGGAAGTCGTCTGGGTTCTGCCCGCACACCTCGCCGGGCTCGATTGCACGCCTCATATTGTTGCCGTGGTCGAAGCGGCGCAAAGAGCCCTAAATGCGCGCGGGTAGAGCATGTCCCGAAAAAGTTGCTCGACTTTTTCGATCAGGACATGCTCCAACTCTTTGATTTGAGCTGTGTCCTTCTCGATCAAATGATTCCATTTTATCGGGACGCGCTCTAGGCAGGCCAAGCTTGAGAAACCTACGATGAAAGAAGCCGTGGCGTTCGCGCGCGCTCAAGACATTCCGGGCCGCGCGCTGCGCGCGATTGCGGCGGCCGCGATTTGCATCGTGATTTCGACTACTTCGGCCGAGGCCCAATTTTTAGACTTTCTTTTTGGCAGCCGACCAGAGGTAAAGCCGCCCCCCGCCGAGGCCAAGCCGGCCGGCAACAATGCGCAACACGGCGAGGTCAAGGGCCATAAGACCAAGCCGAAAAAAACGGCGGCCAAGCCCGCTCCCGATGCGAAAGCTGCTCCCGCGCCGGACTCGGAGCCGCCGCCGCCTTACGATCCCGAGATGCTGAGGCTAGCCGAAATCCTCGGCGCCTTGACCTATCTCGACACACTCTGCGCGTCTAACCCTCAGGGCGACTGGCGCGCGAAGATGCAGGCGCTTTTGGAAGCCGACGCCAAGACCGCGGCGCGGAAGGAGCGGCTCGCCGGCAGCTACAACCGGGGCTTTCACGATTACGAAAGAACCTACCATCTGTGCACCCAAAACGCGCAGGCAACCATCGGCCGGTTTCTCGCGGAGGGTGCCGGGATCGCACATCAGGTGGTCAACCGCTACGGCGCGTCGTAGCCCAAGGATCCCGGCGAGGCGTTGACCTCGCCGGGCGAAGTTCCGATAGCCGAAACCAACCCTGTATCGTCGGGATGCGGCAAGGCGGCAAGATTGAAGAATCTCATTACCGGCGTCGCCGGCCTTCGCGTCGGCCATGCGCAGGACGAAAGACTCGGCTCCGGCGTCACCGCGCTGCTTTTCGATACTCCCGCCATCGCCTCGATCGCCGTTCACGGCGGCGCGCCGGGGCTGCGCGACGCGGCTCTGCTCGAACCTTCGATGACCATCGAGCGGGTCGATGCCTTGGTCATTTCGGGCGGCTCCGTTTATGGCCTCGATGCGATGGGCGGAGTCGCGGCCTTTCTACGCGAGAACGGCCGCGGCTACACCGTGCGCGATATCAAAGTGCCGATCGTGCCTGGCGCGATCCTTTTCGATCTCTTGAATGGCGGCGACAAGAGCTTTGGGCGCGAGCCGGTCTATTGGCATTTGGGCTATCGAGCCGCAGCCGAGGCCAAAGACGATTTTGCCCTCGGCAGCGCCGGCGCGGGTTTAGGCGCAACCACCGCCGATCTCAAGGGAGGTCTCGGCTCGGCTTGCGATGCGACATCTGGCGGCTTTCGCGTCGGCGCCCTAGTCGCGGTCAACGCGCTCGGCCGCGCGACGATCGGCGAAGGCCCGCATTTCTGGGCCGCTCCTTATGAGAAAAATAGCGAGTACGGCGGCCTCGGCTGGCCCGCGCCGTGGCCAGCGGACGCGCTCAACTTTCGCATCAAGGGCGACGCGCCGGAAAATACGACGATCGCCATCGTCGCGACCGACGCGGCGCTGACGAAGCCCGAAGCCAAGCGCCTCGCCATCATGGCGCATGACGGCATGGCGCGGGCCCTTCGTCCTTCTCATGCTTGCTTCGACGGCGACACGGTTTTTTCCGCTGCGACTGGAACCGCGAAAAAACTCCCCTCGACGCGCGACAGAATCGAGATCGGCCTGGCCGCCGCCGATTGCCTCGCCCGCGCGATTGCGCGCGCGGTTTACGAGGCCCTGCCCCTGCCTTTTCCCGGCGCCCTGCCGAGCTGGCGCGGCAAATTCGAAGGAAGATAATCGCGTTGGCGAGCTCATGGACTTATCCCGCCCCCCCGTGCTACGGCGCGCGACAATCACAGCAGCGCTTGGCGCGCATCGCTGCAGTGGGTCAGTTTGAATTTCGGCTTTTTACCCGCAGCTGACACGCCGCGGCGCCGTTCGCTTCGTCGGACGGGGCTTATCGTCAGAGGGTCTTGGGCTTTGAGAATTCAGATTTGGTCGGAACAGATCCAGCTTCGCCTAGAAGGCGTAGCCTTTCGGCATATTGCTACCCGGGACCAAAGTATCTAACCTATTGGACTACCGCTTGCCCCTTAAGGTGCTCAAATGCCCGACTCCAATATGATCCCACCCCAATACCACATGAGCAGTCAGTTTCTCGCTGGCGGTACGTTGAAAGAATAAAGCTGATCTTGGAAATCACAGCAATCTTAGCTGCAGGAACTTGGGCATATACCAGATTCATAGTCGATGAGGCTCCGTCCCTTGAGACTCGTGCCTACCTGAATGGAAAGCTCAGCTGGGACGAGGTAACAGAACTGCAGTGTCAAGCAGAATATGAAATTCAGTTCCAGAACATTGGTAAGCATCCCATTTCCATTGCGAACACTGTAATTTCAGTATGGTACTTATCGGAACCAAGCCGAACGGGAAACAACCCTCTGGTCGAGTATCTTGACCCAATGCTATTGAAACATGAGTCGCCGCTTTATTCGAAATCGAATGAAAGGCTGGTACGCGGTTACGCGCCGGGTACAATGGATACGGAAGGCTTCTCATTCGTTGTTCCGAACGAGAAAGGGAAGCGGATCCTCTTCGAGGGCATCTCGAAAAATA